>CAYLVY010000023.1:0-6631 GCA_964387205.1 uncultured Draconibacterium sp. | reverse complement strand
CCGGAGATATGGACCTCGATACGGCCATGGCCCGGTTCGGCAGAAAAATCAGGGAGCAGCAGTGTATAAATGCCAATGATTCTGCCATGTCCAGGTTCATCAGGGCAGAAAAGAGCATCCTATTCCGGAAATATATTCAGGCAAAGTCGCTGTTTGCCGAAGCAGATTCGATTTTTATTATGTTTCCCTGGTGCCGGCCTGCAGGTTTATCACCGGTCGACAGCATTCGCAAATACGATCCTCCTGCCGGTTTCCAGCAGCACATAGAGAATGCCGGAACTGCGGTGGTGATGGGGAACTATGCGGAAGCGCTGAGACAGCTGAAAGAATGGGAGGTTATGTATCACCGGTTGGATTTGAGCCGCTTTTTTACCTCGGCGCCCAACCTTTTCGCATATATCCGTGAGAGGGGAAATCCTTATCTGACAGCCTCGGCACTGGAGGATTATACAGCCGCAGGTAACATCACTGAAGCGATACGTTACCTGAAATTATATCATGACCAATTGTCTGAACCCGGTCAAACTAACCGCTGGCAGGAAAAACTCGGTAAGATGGCTGCAACATCGGATATGGCCGCTGAGCCGGAGGGTGACCCCAATTTGATTCTTTCCCGTTATCAATTGAATGATGTTGCCTTCACGGTCTTTAGAAAAAAATACCTGAGTGTCTGGAAAACCGTCAGAAAATAATGTGAAACCTGTATCAGGGCTGAAGTACCAACTTGCCGGTGTACGATGCCTCGTCGGTCATGATTTTTATCAGGTAGAGTCCGGGGGCCGGTAGATTTCCGTTCTTCGTCCTGAAGTCAAGGCTGAGTTCATTCGGGCCGCTTCGACTGACGGGAATATAATGGTCCGAAATGATCATTCCTGCCGGGCTGACGACCAATATCCTCGCTTGCTGAGGTTTTCCTGAATGAAAAAACACCAGGGTACATTGTCCGTCTGATGGATTGGGATAGGTAAGGATAGTGCCTGAACTCCCGGAATGGCCAGGTTGCAACTCTTCCACGGAGGTAAACATTGGCTTCGCCAGTTTCCGGTTGGTATAGAGCCGGTATTCACCGGGAAGGAAGGAAAGCGGTTGCGCAGGGTTTGATACCTCGAGCGAGTCGCCGGTGAAAAATTCATACCATTTTCCGGTTTTAGGAAAATCCGGGTTGACCTCCCGGGTAATGATATCGAAATTGCCCAGTACTGTGGCATCCATGGTGCTGTGCTTCAGCCACATTCTTTTGACGGCTCCGCTGAGGTCGGTAGTTATGTCGTCAGTTGAAAAAACTGGTTGAGTGGTCTTGAGTTTTATCAGTTCGGCAAAGATATTTTTGGTATAACGGCGCCGCCAGTCCTTCAGGTAGTCCCATCGGATAGGTTTCGGGGTTAACCGGGAGGCTTCGGTACCGGAGGGATAGTTTATGGAGTAATCATATCCCATCTCCCCGAACTGCCAGATCATCTTGGGCCCGGGGATGGTGAAAAAGAAGGTGGCTGCCAGTTCGGCCCTTTTGAGGGCGATACCCGTGTCCTTTGGGTTATATGGAGGCTGGGTGGCATTACCGTATGCAATATTTTTAAACATCATCCGCTCTTCATCATGGCTTTCCATATACGCGATCAGATGCGGATCATCCCAGCCGCGTTTTTTATACCAGGCCCATGAAAAGTCCGATTTTGCCGATCCGTGATAACCCATGGTCGCTTCCTGGTAATTGTAGGTCATGTTGCCCCACAGCATCATGTTGTTGGAAGCCAGCACAGTCTCTTCAGCATTGTCGGCAAAGTGCTCCATGATGGCGTAGGCATTGGGATTGGCAGCATGGACCACCTGCGTATAGTGCTTCAGGATGTCGATCCTGGCCGCATCATACTGCCCCCAGAGGGAGACGTTGTCGGGGTATGAGTTTTTTTGTGTCAGGCCCTTGGAAAGGTCAAAACGATATCCATCCACTTTGAACTCCACGATCCAGTAACGCAGGAGCCTTTCCATGTAGCGGCGTGTATCGGGGCTTTCATGGTTGAAATCGTTTCCGACGTTGTAGGGATGCTTTGGAATGGGGTTGAACCATGGGTTGTTGGCTGCCGGGCGCTGGCTGACACCGTCCCAGTAAAGCCTGGCCAACGGCGAACTGCCAAAGTGGTGGTTGCATACAATATCGAGGATGACGGCAATGCCCATTCCATGGCATGTATCGATGAATGCTTTGAGCTGGTTTTTGGTGCCGTAGTATTTATCGACGGCGAATGAAAAATTGGGATTGTAACCCCAACTTATATTGCCCTCGAACTCCATGACCGGCATCAGTTCAATGGCATTGATCCCCAGGCTTTTCATGTAGGACAGGGTATCCATCAGGGAAAGGTAGTTATGGGCGGACAGGAAGTCGCGGAGCAGCAACTCATAAATGACAAGGTCTTTCACAGCCGGTGGGGTAAAGGATAGATTTTTCCATGGATAGGGCTCCCGGGCGGTTTGGAGGTAGGTGGCAATACCGGAGGTTTTCCCGGTAGGATAAGGTTTCAGGTTCGGATAAGTGGAAGCGGAAATATACTGGTCTTCCGGATCACTGACCTTGTCGGCATAAGGGTCGCCGATGCGCAGGCTGCCATCCACTACATACTGGAAAATGTACTCCTCTCCGGGATTAAGGTTGTTCAGTTCCACCCAGAAATGTTTCCCGTCGGGTGTTTTCTTCATGTAATGGTCTGCGTCGAGTTGCCAGTTGTTAAAATCTCCGGTGGCGAATACGTTGTTTTTTCCCGGCGCATACAGGCAAAGGGTCGCGGAGGTGGTACTGAGGTAATTGATGCCTTCGATGATCCCCTGGGGCAAAGAAGCGATTTCGGGGTCCGGCATCACCGTATAGGAGAAGGAATCGGCGGCATTTCCTGTCGAATTTATCCCCTCCGCTTTCACCCAGTGCTTCACCCAGTATTGCCCGAAATGGTTGGCGTTGATGGTTTCTTCGATCGTCTGACCGGGACCGGATTTGATGACCGTACCGTTCAGGTAGAGGTTCATCTGGTCTGCCAGCGGACTGGCTGCGGCAATTTGGATCGGTTCGTTCAGTTTGACCAGTAAATCCTTTTTATCTGGTTGAATGATGTTTACGATAAGATTGTCAGGATACACATCGCCAAAGATATCGCTGCCATCAGCATTCCTGCCTGTTTTGCTGCCGTCGGCATTTCGGAACACAAAAGCGAGTTTCAGGATCTCTTCACCTGCAGGTACATTGTAGTAGTTTCTGATCGAGGGCTTCAGCGTAAGTTTATGTTTATTGTTGCCCAGAGGCGTGAGCAGGGCTTTGGGGGTGTTTACACTCCATCCGGCCACTACATATTTCCAGTCGGAGGGTGAAGTGCTGAGGTTTGTTATAACTCCGGTATGGGCATATATCGCGGTAGTTACATCTTTCAGTCCCGCGTTTCCCTGGGCTGCATCGAAAATAACGGTACAGGAGTCGGAATCGACCGGATAGGATGGGGTAAGCGATATGACCTGTCCGCCGGACAGCATGGGTATCAGAGCCAGGAAAGAAAAAATGGCGTGGCGGATATTTTTCATCATGGATTTCATGGGATGGATGGTTAGGGTAAGAATCACGGCAAAGATACGGTTTAATCCATGATAATCGAAGGAAGCGAAAAAGCGGGATTTGCGAATCACTATTCCCGATGAGGCCACTCTGAGACAGGATAAAAAAAACCGCCGATGTGTTTAACACCGGCGGTTTAATCGGATCATGGTTCCGCGGATTATTTTTTCGCGGTGATCGTGTAGGTAAGGGTATTGGTATTCATCGAAACGGTGTAGGTTCCGTCGGTAGCCGGGGTCGGGATAGATGCGGGATCCGGGTCACCTTCGGTTGCGCGGTAAACAAGGTTTCCTCCGGTGCTGGTTCCGTTGGCATCGGTGCCATACATCGGTGCCCATTGGCCGAGGGTGGTGATGAATTTGATAAATTTACCTCCGGTGAGGTTGGTGGTAATGTTGTAAATACCACCGGTTCCGGTCATCGGGAGGGCAAGGGTGTTGTCCCATCCGGCTGAACATCCGTCACCGAGCATGAACATCTCGGGAGCAGCGCCGGCAGGATTTACGGTCAGGGTGTAGGTTTCGGTAACGGCATCGATCTTGAGCTCAAAATCGTACATGCCGTTTTCTTTCGGTACAAAGTTTCCGTCGCCGTTGGTTTCGAATTTATCAGCCGAGAGGCCGGCCATGGTCACTTCGTTGTAACCGATCACCTTCTTGCTCCAATCCTGACCTTCGCGGATCTTGAATGAGCCGAGGGTGGTAAGCTCAACGTTTTTGTATTCCCAGAAATAGGTGGTGACATTCTGGACGGTGGGTTTGTGGAGCATAACGGTAAGATCCCAGTTGTGCTGTGCGCCACCGATGATCAGTCCGTCGCCGACCAATCCGAGTTCCGTATTGGTGTAGTCGTTGATCTGGAGGTTACCGGTCTTGGTCATGGTAGCAACATAGGCAGCGCCGAGGGTCCATTTCATGGTCATGGTATATTTGCCCGGATCAGCGTTGGTGATGTTATCTCCGCCGGGGATCAGGCCATTGACGGCTCCGCCGAAGTTGGTGTTGACCTTCGTGCCTTTTTTGTCGCCCTGAACCGGAAATTCCTTGTCGAGGATCACCTTCCAGCCATCGCTGTAGCGATATTTGAAATCGGCTTTGGTCAGGGTAAGATCGGTGATCTCAAAGGTAATGGTATTGAGGTCGAATCCTTTGGAGACCATTGGTGTACTTCCGTTCCAGCCATTGGGGGTGGCAGCGCCGATCAGGCCCCATACAACAGGCATGATGGCTACTTTCATCAACTCCTTGTCGAATACCACATGGTAGAGACCATCGGCGGGAACGGTGAAGGCGGTGGTTGTTTCGGCCAGGCTGCCTCTCCAGAAGTCCACTTTGGGTTCGTCGGCATCGCGTTCAGCTTCGGGCACCACTTTAAAATCGGCACCGGGGCCGTAGGTTTTACGCGCACTGCCGGCTACCATTACAATGTTGAATCCGGGGGCTCCGCCTTTGATGGCGATGTAAATTTCCATCAACTCGGCGCGCTCGGTTTGTGTAACCTCATTGCGGGTAATTTTCATCATCCCTTTTTCATTGAGGTCGGCTACTGCAGTGGAACCTCCCACCAGATAGTAACCATCGAGAACAATGATGGGGTTGGGTTCCGGATCATCCTCACTTTTTTTGCAGGAGGTTGTCCCGAAAACGATGGCCAAAACAGCTACCATCGCCAGGACCGTCGAAATTTTCATCATTACTTTTTTCATGATTCTGTGCTTGATTTTTAATTGGTTAGTACTACGGTATTAAAGTGTTATTTATGGGTTAATTAATAAATTCGGATTGGCATCTGTTGCCCATTTCGGGATGGGGAAAGTATTTCTTCCCGTTCCGTCGGGACTATTTTTCTCCCATTTTTTCTCCCCGAATTTTCCGAAACGGATCAAATCCTGCCGGCGATGTCCCTCGCAGAAAAGCTCTTTTCCTCTTTCGGCCAGCAGTTGCTCCAGTGTCCATCCGCTTTTGGGATCCACACCGGCACGGTTACGTATGGGTGTGATCCATTCATCACCGTTTCCACCCTTACGGATTTCCAGTTCCGCTTTGATAAGGTAAAAGTCGGTGTATCGGAATAATGGAAAATCGTTGCTATAATTTTCCTTTGCGCCGATTTTAATCTCATCTTTTCCAACCCGGGCACCGGTCGTGCGGTTCTGTGTCGGGGTATAATTGGCGGCATCCATTTTAAGGGCAGGGATTTTATAATCGATATTCAGGGGCAGTTTGGTTTCGCCGTCGAGAATCTCATTTCCGGCAATATCATACTGCTGGCCAAATATCAGGTAACCCTCTTTGCGCTTATCCCCCTCTTCCAGAGATTCAAAAAATGGCGGGGTACAGCAGAAACCGTTCCAGGGGCCAACGGGCATATCAAAGCGAAGGTTGTGCTGATAATGCAACGTCCTCATATGCAGGCGAAATCCCTGGAAAGTGTTTTCATCATAAGGGATGGAGAAAATGATCTCTTTCGATTTTTCATTATTGGTTACAAAGGGGGCCAGAAGGTTTGTTTCCAGAGCATAGGGACCGGCAAGTACCAGGTCGCAATACTTCGCCGCGGAATCCCATTGGGCAGCACCCTTGTAAACTCCGGCATTGAGATAAAGCTTCGTGAGCAAAGCATGTGCTGTGTGTTTGTTTACCATGTATTTGATGTCTGCCTCTTTTAGATATTCAAGGGCGCCGGTAACTGTGGTTACAAGGCTGTCAAAAATGGCCGCCCTCTTGATCTTGAAGGGTTTGTCGGGTGCATTCTTGGCGCTGGTTAGGTAAGGGGCGTCTCCATAGTTGTCGATCAACAGATAATAATAGAAGGCGCGGAGTACCTCTACCTCTTTCTTTTTTGTCTTTAATTCAGGTTTATCTTCAAGTTCGGCCATCATATCAAGGATTTGGTTGCAGGTGGTGATCCCGGTCCAGAAGGCACTCCACATGCGGTTTACCCCTTCGTCGTCGTTGCTCCATTCATGCAGGTACATGTTGGTCCATTTGCCGCCGTCTTCCCAGTCGCTTCCACGGGTGGGGCCACAAAGGC
>CAYLVY010000022.1:0-37769 GCA_964387205.1 uncultured Draconibacterium sp. | reverse complement strand
CTGATCACCGGCGCGGCAGGATTCCTTGCCGGTTATCTGGTGGAGACAATTCTCCATCTGACCGGGGCAGGCCGCATCCGAAATACAGGTATCTATGCACTGGTCAGGGATGAATACAAAGCAAGAGAACGATTTGTTCCCTATATAAACCATCCGCAATTGCATTTATTGGAGGGGGATGTCAATCATCCCATCAGGATACCCGCCCCGCTCCATTTTATCATACATGCGGCAAGTCAGGCAAGTCCAAGGTATTATGGTACCGATCCTGTTGGTACGCTGAATGCCAATGTTCTGGGAACAAGCCAAATGCTCGCCCTGGCGTTGAATAATCCCGTCGAAGCTTTTTTATATGTCAGTTCCAGTGAAATTTATGGTTCGCTGGAACCGGAACGGATCCCTACCAGGGAAACCGATATGGGTTATTTAGATCCCTTGCAGGTGAGAAGTTGCTATGCCGAAAGTAAAAGGATGGGGGAGAATATGTGCATCTCCTGGTGGTATCAGTTTAAGGTTCCGGTGAAGATCGTGAGGCCTTTTCATACCTATGGGCCCGGAATGCCTGCAGGCGACGGAAGAGTTCATGCCGACTTTGTGGAAGATATAGTGCATGGCCGAAACATTGTCATGCGAAGCGATGGCACCGCTGTCCGTGCTTTTTGTTATGTGGCCGATGCAACAAGGGGATTCTTTCGGGTATTGTTGCAGGGAAAAGAGGGGGAGGCCTACAACGTAGGGAATGACCAGTGCGAAATGAGCATCAAAGACCTCGCCGAAACGCTGGTTAATTTGTTTCCTGAAAAACAACTTGAGGTCATTCAAAGTTCACCGGGTCTGCCCGGATACATGCCCAGTCGTGTTTCAAGGATAAGTCCCGATATTTCAAAGATCAGATCACTGGGATGGATTCCGGTTACCGGAATTAAAGAGGGTTTTCACCGAACCGTTGAAAGTTATGGATAGACTGGATATTTTGAAGTCCGATTTCTTTGAAGGGAAAAAGGATAAAGCCGCTTATATTGACCAGATGTACCGGTATCATGCAATGCTGTTTGAATACGCACGGTTTATTTCCAATACCAATATTTCTGCGATTGAAATCACCGATGGACAGGTGATCATGACCTTCAGGGATTCGGGCATCAGGTTTATCTGCGTGGAGGGTGACCGGAGGCTGGCCCCATTCGATACCCTGAATTTCAATACCTATGAAGTACATGAACTGGAGATGCAGCGGCAGTTGATAGGGGAACATGATATTGTCCTGGATATCGGGGCTAATTTTGGGTGGTATGCCCTTCACATCGCCGGATCACGGCCAGGTTGCCGCATCCTGTCATTTGAACCGATCCCTTCTTCTTTCAGTTTCCTGAACCGGAACATTGAACTGAACGGGATATCGAATATTGAGACATTTAATTTCGGTTTTTCGGATCAATCAGGAACCGTTCCCTTTTATTTCGATAAAACACTCTCCGTGAATGCAGGGATGGCCAACCATGCTGCCGAAGGGGCCTCTGAGGAAATTTCCTGCAGGACCGAAACCCTTGATGCCTTTCTGGATGGGAACCAATTGGAGGCAGGATTCGTTAAATGTGATGTGGAAGGGGCGGAATTGAAGGTTTTCAGGGGCGGGGTGAATATGCTCCGGCATCAGAAGCCAATAATATTTGCAGAGATGTTGCGGAAATGGGCCGTCAGGTTTGGTTACCATCCCAATGACATGATCCGGTTCCTCCATTCTTATGGTTACCTTTGCTGCAAACTGGCTAACGGGAATCTGCATCCGATGGATTCAATGGATGAAAATACGCGGGAAACCAATTTTTTCTTTCTGCATAAGGAAAAACATGCGGAATTGATCCGCCGCTTTGTGTGTGTAACTGAATAGCAGCCATGACCGATACCCTCGCTCTATCCCGTGAAATAAGATTACAAAGCCTGAAAATGGTATTTCGCGGCAAGGCGTCCCATATCGGAGGTGCATTGTCAGTAGCCGATATCCTGGCGGTTTTGTACGGCCGGGTCATGCAAGTCGACCCTCGTGATCCGGAGTGGAGCCACCGTGACCGCTTTTTCCTCAGTAAAGGACATGCCTGTACAGCGCTTTACGCCGTTCTCTCCATCCAGGGGTTTTTCCCAAAAGAGATGTTGGAACACTATGTGTCCGATGGTTCCCCGCTTCAGGGACATGCAAGCCACCATCTCCCCGGGGTTGAGTTGTCAACCGGTAGCCTGGGCCATGCTTTGCCCGTCGCATGTGGCGTAGCCCTGGCAGCAAAGCGGAAAAAACTCAATTTCAGGATTTTTGTTGTATTAAGTGATGGTGAACTCGATGAAGGGTCTAACTGGGAAGCGTTGATGTTTGCTGCCCACCACCGTCTTGATAATCTCACGGTGCTGGTCGATTATAATAAGATTCAAAGTTTGGGCAGGGTGGAACAGGTATTGGATCCGGAGCCCCTGGCGGCAAAATGCAGCGCCTTCCGCTGGGAGGTGAGGGAGGTGAATGGCCACTGCCACCAGTCACTGACGGATGCACTATTGCGGTTAGCTTCACCGGGGGTCCCGTTTATTGTCCTCGCCCATACCAAAAAAGGTAAGGGCGTCGATTTTATGGAAGATCAATTGTTGTGGCATTATAAGTCGCCAGATGAGAAAGAATACATGAATGCTGTAAGACAACTGGAAGGCTGACCTATGAGAACTGCATTTATCCGGCAATTGATCGAAGAAGCCCGGACCAGGGAGGATATTTTTCTGGTGGTAGGGGATCTGGGCTTTTCTGTGGTTGAGCCTTTTGCCGAGATGTTTCCCGAACGCTTTCTCAATGCGGGGATTGCGGAACAGAACATGGCCGGCGTTGCAGCAGGTCTTGCCATGACCGGTTACCGCGTTTTTGTTTATTCCATCGCCAATTTCCCGACACTTCGTTGCATGGAACAGATACGCAACGACATCTGTTATCATGGTTTGAATGTGAAGATCGTGTCGGTAGGTGCCGGTTTCGCCTATGGGTCGCTCGGTATGTCCCATCATGCCACGGAGGATGTCGGGATGATGCGAACTTTGCCCGGCATGTATGTGCTCAGCCCCGGTGATCCTGCCGAAACCATGATGATTACCAAGATGTTATGTGCCATGGATGGTCCTGCTTATCTCCGGTTGGGGAAAGCCGGAGAAAAAATGGTCGCAGGTTACGATTTTTCTATGGATTGGGGAGGATTACGATGTGTGAAAAAGGGTAAAGGGACGGCCGTTGTCTGCCATGGCAGCATAATCACGGAGGCCATCGGATGGCTGAATGGCTCCAGGTCAGGATGGAGTCTCTATAGCATGCCTTTTATCAATTGCACCTGCCGGGATGAACTGGTGAAATTATTTAATGGTTACGACCGCATCGTCGTGGTGGAAGAGCACCGTATCACAGGCGGACTTGGATCCTGCCTGCTGGAAACCCTTTATCATTATAAAGAAAGGCAATGGATAAGCATACTGCCGGAATTTATACTGAAGGGCATTACCGGGGAATTTCCGTCAGTGGCCGGATCCCGGGAATATTTGCGGCAAATCATGAATTTGCTGCCCGATGATCTGAAATGAAAAACAAAGCATCATGAATGGTCCCGACAACCTGATCAGCATTGTGACTCCCTGCTTTAATGAGGAGCAGAATATCGAAACTGTTTACCGGAAGGTCAGGGAGGTATTTGAAGACATGAAGGAATTCAGGTATGAACATATATTTATTGACAATGCCTCCACCGACCATTCGCAGGAGATTTTGCGAAGGCTGGCAGCAGATGACAGTCATGTGAAGGTTATTCTGAACGCCAGGAACTTCGGATGGATCCGCTCACCGCTTCATGCCATGTATCAGGCAGAAGGTGCAGCCATCATCAGCGTGGTGGCAGATCTGCAGGACCCTCCCGGACTCATTCCGGTTTTCCTCCGTAAATGGAAGGAAGGCAATAAAATAGTGATCGGTGTCAAGAAAAGCAGCGAGGAAAGCCGTATTATGTATGGTGTCCGGAAGTTTTTCTACAATTTGCTGAACAAATTCTCTGATATCGAACTGGTGAAGAACTTCACGGGATTTGGTCTTTACGACCGCAGTTTTATTGAACTGGTCAGGCGGATCAATGATCCATATCCATATTTTCGCGGGTTGATCCCGGAGTTTGGTATGCCGCGAGCGGAGGTTGAATATGTTCAGCCTGCCAGAAAAGCGGGAAGGTCGAAGCAGAGTTTTCTAAGACTGTACGATGTAGCCATGCTAGGGTTTGTCAATTATTCCAGGGTTCCTCTCCGAATGGCCAGTTTTATAGGCTTTTCCATTGCAATCCTGAGCTTTCTGGTCGCCATCGGTTACTTCATTTATAAACTGCTTTTCTGGTATGAATTTAACCTTGGACTTGCTCCGATGGTAATAGGACTTTTCTTTTTCTCTTCCGTACAATTGATATTTATCGGGATCATCGGCGAGTATATAGGGGCCATACATACCCAGATCCAATATCGCGACAGACCCCTGGTGATAGAAAAGGAACGGATCAATTTCGAAAATTAGTTGCTTTTCATTGGAAATTCGATGCGGAAACAGGTGCCGGATTCATTGGTAACCGATATTTCGCCTTCAATTTGCTCCACAAGCAGGTTCACGATTTGTGTCCCCATGGAGCCCTCTTTCTCCTTCCCGTACTGAACGGGCAGGCCGATCCCGTTGTCGCATACAGCAATCAGGATTCTGTCGGTGCCGGAACGCTGCATTCCGATGGAAATGATACCCGGCTGGTTAGAAGGGAATGCATATTTGTAGGCATTAATGATCAATTCATTGATGATCAGTCCAACAGGCAGGGCCTTTTCGATATGGATCCGGACAGGCTCCAGCGTGGTGGTGAACGAAATATTCGGTGACCCGTAAGAACCTGAGATGATGGCACACAGCCTTCTGAGGTAAAGGTCAAGTGGAATAACATTGATCTGTGTCGACTTGTACAGGTGTTCGTGCACCAGTGCCATGGTTCGGATGCGAAGATGCAGTTCCTTGAATTCGTTGGAATAAGACAAGTTAGGTTTGTTAAGGGTAACCAGGCTGACGAGACTTGCCAGAATCGCAAAGTTGTTTTTAACCCGGTTATGTATCTCGCTGAGCAATAACTCCTTTTGTCTGTCATTCCGGGTCAGGAACTCTTCCGATTGTTTTTGTTCGGAGTAATCTCTGATGACCGCAATAACTTCCGTGAGATTCCCTGTGGCTTTGTCGATGACCGGATTAACCCTGGCTTCGGCCCAAAAACGGGTACCATCATTTTTTTGAGCGATAAAAATAAAATTGCCGGGTGTTAATTCCGCCACAAGTTTTTTCAGTTGCTGGTTTAATACATCCCGGTACGGTTCCGAGGCCAGGTTTAAGTTTTTCATGGAGATTACCTCGTCAGGAAGGTATCCGAAAAGCTGGTTGCAGGCATTGCTTGCATATTTGATCGAAAGATCGGGTGATAATCTGATAATAGTTTCATTGGAATTGTCGGCCAGAAAACGATGGTTCTCCCTACTTTGGTTTAATTGTTCCGCGATGGCATCGTTTTCCCGGATTTCGTCTAAAAGTTTATTGTTCAACGACTCCAGCTCCTCTTTTCTTTTACGGTTGTTTTGTGTCTGGATTCCGATCATCAGGATGAGCAGAAAGAACCCGATGGTAGAGATGCTTGTAATGGCTATCTTCTGACGGGTATTCACCAACTCGAGTTCACTGAGTTCTAATTCCTGTTCATCCTTAACATTTTTCATCTCCAGCAGGGTTGTCTCCTTGTCGGCTTCGAGCAGAAAGATTTCCGCATCGTTTTTACTTTTCAGATTGGCCTTTCTGTATTCCGCATATTTCATGGCATATCTTAAGGCATCCTGCTCGTTTTTCACTGCAATGGCATGGTTCATCAATGCTTCGTAGACGACCTCAAGATATTCGAAGTTATTGCTTTGCTTAACAATCTGAAGGGCCTTTCTCAGATAGTGAACAACGGAATCCTGCATTTTTAAATTCTTGTATGCTGAGGCAATGTTGATCAGGGAAGAGGCAATAAGAGGTGGATTGTCCAATTTATATCTGATAGCCAATGCTTTAAAGTTGTATTGAAGGTTCAGGTCGTTTTGATTAAGGAGGTCATAAATGTGAGAGATACGGGTTAAAGTATGGGATTGGAGATTTGTCTCATTAGCAATAAGATATTGTTCATATGCTTTTTTGTAATTATAAATGGACAGGGAATGGTTTCCTGTATGGATATGCAGGTCCCCCAGCGCCTGATGAACACGCCCGAGCAGTTTTGGTCTGTTTTCGTGCTTCATGTTGTATAAGCACTGATAAAAAAGAATCCGCGCCGAGTCTATAGAGTTATTCAGGAGGTGATAGTGCCCGGTCGACAAATCGATCTGCACACGGCTGGTTATTTTGATCTTTTGTTTTGCGAAACTGTTATAGATATTTACCTGTCGTTGCAACAGTTCCTTATTTTTAATTTTTTGAAAAATGTAGAGGAGAGCCTGGTAGTGTTCGATCAGGAGGTCATAGTCTTGCCATTTGAGCAGTGAATCGGTCATCATGTAAAATGACAGGAGTGCAGAATAGAACTGAAGATTTTCGAGTTTAGGAACGATGGTAAGGTAGACAGAGTCAGTAAATGCCGTTCTTGTTGAATCAACCGCGGATGGTTTTCCGGGATCTCCGGCAAGGAGCGTCAGGGAAAAAGAGAACAGGAAAATTATAGTAAACGCAGTTTTGTTCATATCCTGCCGTTTCCTGGTTGGTGGAGCTGGAGGGAGTCGAACCCTCGTCCAAACAAGTAGCACAATCGCTTTCTACATGCTTAGCTTTTTATTGATTGTCGGGATCGGGCCGGTAAAAAGCCAACCTACCCTCTCCGTATTGCCTTTTGTTTTATGCCGGCGGTGGCACGTCGCTGGCACTATCCCGACTTTTTCGATGCCTCGTCCGGAGCACCGTCAGGCAGGGTTCTCCGGGAGACAAGACGCACTTAATTTCTAAAATTAAGCAGCAAGTCTGTAAGAATAATTGTCGCCATTTATTGGCTGTGAGAACTGACTTTTTACGAGGCCGGTTCACGAACACTCGGCATGCTTACCATTCCACTTCCATGCTGTCAAAACCGGTCAGCCCCATGGAAAAGTATGCAAAGATAATACTTTTCAGCCATTTTGGGCCGGTTTAATTCATGATTCCTCAATTTTCAGGATGGTGGGAACAAAACTGGATATGTCGTATGGTCCCGAGAATATCCGGTGGAGTTCGGCAATAAGTGGAAACTGATGATGGACATCAATGCTGCAGGACATTTCGGAATAAAAGATCCTTGTGGCAGTAATTCCTTCTAAAACAAGTGAATGTGATACATTCTCGGTAAAAAATCCTTTGCCGATCAACAGTCCGAGAGTCCGGTTGCGACTGAGGTCATTGAGGGCTGTCAGGCTAAAATCACCATACCCGCAATAGTTGTATAGTGTCTCTTCTTTCCCTCCGAACCACACCAAAACCCTGCGCATCTCCCTCAGGGCTTTGGACAGGATCAGAAACCGCAGGTTGGGCGAATTGAACTGGGCATCCACAATACCCATGGCGACCGCATATATATTTTTAAGAATGCTCAGTAATTCCACTCCGGTCATATCTTCGGAGTAATCGAGGTGAATATTGGTGGGTCGGAAAAGCTGGCTGAGCGGGGTTATATCGTGTTGCGGACGATGTCCCAGCGTTAGTCCTGTTGGCAGACGGTTGATGATCTCGCGGGCAAATCCCGGCCCCTTCAGGGTAAAAACCGGATTGGGAAACCGCTCCTCCAGGCAGTCGATAATGGTGTGGTGCCCCGATCCGAATCCTTTGGCAAGGTTGACCAGTATTGCCTCTTCCGGGAAATTGCCCCTGAGGCTTTCGAGATGGGAAACTACGGCTACCGAAGGAACCGCGAGAAAGAGAATGCCGGCATGCCGGAGCATGGCAGGGTCGGGGGTGGCTGTCAGATTGTCATGAAGCCGGATGGCGGGGAAATAGCGGGTATTAACATGCAATTCATTGATATCGTTGATGGTGTCTGGCTCAATGGAATGGAGCAGTATTTTTTCACCGGAGGTTTCGGCCAGAATATTTCCCATTGCCGTACCGATGGTACCTGCACCGAGAACAGCAATCCTGAATGGAGTATCGTGTGGGTTCATGTGATCAGTGATGAGTTATCATTTCGTTCGAAGCCGCAAAGATGATAAAAATGACATTCTGCAATCCGGATCCGCCATTATTTTCCTGCTGTTCTTATGGAAGCGTCCAGTTCAAAGCCGATCAGCAAACTGATGGCGTTGATATAAATCCACACCAGCATGATCATCAGCGTGCCGAGAGAACCGTAGAAAGCATTGTAACTTGAAAAATTCTCTACATAAAAATTGAATCCCAAGGTCGTCAGGATGATCAGAAAAGTAGCGCACAAGGCCCCGGGAGAGATGATCCGATAATGCTTTTTTTTCACCGGCGCGAAGAAATAGACGAATGAGATGGCAAACAGCAATAAGGCAAGGATGATGAGCCATCGCAGCATCTGTAAGATAAATACCAGGAATGCACTGTCGCGGATCACTTCGGGGAGTATCCACATCAACAGGTCGGTACCGAAAGTCATAAGTCCGATCGCCACAATCAGGAGAACGCTGTTTATCAGCACGATCATAAATGAGATCAGGTACTGATTCAGCCAGGATCTGACTTCGGTGGCATGATAGGTGTTGTCGAAGGCATCCATCAGGCTGTTTACTCCGTTGGTGGCAAAATAGAGGGTCAGGATCAGGTTGAAAAGGAGTATTCCGCTGCGGGGGCGGGTAACGATATCAATGATGGTTTCTTTCACGGTAGTATAGGCTGTATCAGGAATGAATTCCTCCAGGATACCCAGCAACATGGGCTGAAAATTTTCCACCGGAATGAAGGGAATGATGCTGAAAAGAAAGATCAGAAAAGGGAAAATAGCGAGTATCACGGAAAAGGAGATCGCCGCTGCCCGGGTGGTGATATAACCCTCGGTCAGACCGCGGAAGAAAAATATCGCGACATTGTAGAGTGGTATGCCGTCAAATCCGGGTAAAATAATGCGCCTGGAAAACTCATAAGCCCTGATAACCGGTTTGAGCGATTTTAGTTTCAGCAGGAATGGATCGTAAAAGGCCATGCAATGAAGGTGGTTATTCCTGATTCCCGCGAATGGCTTTAAGGCTGAGGTCAAGGCTGCGGATATGATGGGTCAGGGCCCCGACCGATATGTAATCCACACCGGTGGCAGCATACTCCCTGATGGTTTCCCTGGTGATCCCTCCGCTGGCTTCGGATTCAAATCGGCCCCCGATCATCGCTACTGCCTCGTGAAGCAATGCAGGGGTGAAATTATCCAGCATGATCCGGTCTACTCCACCAACCTGCAGTACCTCTGTTAACTCTTTCAGGTTCCTGACCTCGATCTCAATTTTCAGGCTCCATCCTTTTTCTTTCAGGTAACTACGGGCAGCTTCAATGGCTGGTGAAATCCCCCCGGCGAAATCAACGTGGTTATCTTTGATCATGATCATGTCATATAATCCCATCCGGTGATTGTAACCACCCCCGGTCCGCACGGCATATTTTTCCAATTCACGCAGTAATGGCGTGGTTTTTCGTGTATCCAGGATGCGCGTGTGCATTCCGCTGATGAGGCTCGCCATGTCATGGGTGGCCGTGGCAATCCCGCTTAAACGCTGGACGAAGTTCAGGACGACCCGTTCAGCGCGAAGGATAGATTGGCTCCCTCCTTCAACCGTCAATACCTGGTCGCCGGGAACGATTTTGTCTCCATCCTGAAAAAGCAACTCTACCCGGAGGTTGCTGTCAACCATATGGAATACTGTCATTGCAAGGTTCAGGCCGCAAATAATGCCATGGTCCTTGGCCAGCAGCGCCGCTTTCCCGGGAGTTTCCAGGGGAATAGTGGAAAGACTGGTGTGATCACCATTACCGATATCTTCCCTCAGGGCGTACCGAATGATATCCTCAATGCTCATTTGAAACAGGTCGCGGTTTTGCCGGGGATCATGGGTCCTGGATCTGGAACTGATGAACCAGAAACTGCCCGCCCGACTTCTTGATCAGAAAATATACCCGGTAGGTCTGTTTGGAGGTCTCCATGTTGCCAATGGTGTATTGGGCGCCATCGGGCGAGGTGCCCTGGCGGGTCACTTTGTAACTTTTCACCGTCTGTCCGGAAAAGAATTCCCGCACAATCTGCCCGGCCTGAGCCTTACTGTATGAATCGTCATACCCTGGAAGGGTCAGGTCGATCATGGTATTAAAATGTTTTGATATTTCCGTGGCATTACCGCCCTGAAGGGCAGCGGTGACCTGCCTGGCCGTATCTTCCGGCCCCTGTCCGGCCATGAGCCCAAGGAAAAGCAACAGGGTGCTAACCATAATATTCATCATCGCCTATCGTTTTATTTTAGTCGGGCAACTTTCATTGTCCGATGACAAAGATACAACTAAAATTGAAAATCAAACTTTTACTGATCGGGAAAACCGATGAAGCCTGGCTTCGGGAGGGGATTAGCGATTATATTGGCCGGATTAAACATTATGTGCCATTTTCGGTTACAGAGGTGCCATCCGGTAAGGATTCACGCTCTGTGGCCCAGCAGGTACTGAAACTCCGGGAGGCTGAATTGCTGCTGAAACATATTTCAGGGAGCGATTATGTGGTACTGCTTGACGAACACGGCCCTGAAATGAGGTCGGTGGAGTTTGCCGGGTTTCTTAACCGGCATTTTAATACCGGAAACCGCACCCTTGTCTTTGTCGCAGGCGGCCCTTTCGGTTTTGATGAATCGTTGCGTAAACGGGCACAAATGGTGCTCTCACTGTCAAAAATGACTTTCTCCCACCAGATGGTGCGTCTTTTTTTTACGGAACAACTTTACCGTGCCCTGACGATCCTGCGGGGCGAGTCCTATCATCATGAATGAAGCATTGCCACTGTTAACACTTTTTTAAGAATTGGTTAACAAATATTAACAGCCCCTTATTAGGCGATTTTTCCCAAATTCATAAATTTGCACCCTCAAAAGAAATTGCAATCATGGTTGAAACAGACATCAAGGAATTGAACGACCGGATCCAGAAGGAAAGCGCGTTTGTTGATCTCCTTACAATGGAAATGCATAAAGTGATCGTCGGACAAAAGTCGATGATCGAACGGTTGCTGATCGGGCTACTGGCCAATGGGCATATTTTACTCGAAGGGGTGCCCGGCCTGGCAAAAACTCTGGCAATTAAATCATTGGCTAATTGCATCGATGCCAGGTTCAGCAGAATACAGTTTACCCCTGACCTCCTGCCTGCCGACCTGGTGGGGACCCAGATTTATAGCCAGAAAGAGGAGGAGTTTCGTATCCGGAAAGGCCCAATATTTGCAAATTTTATCCTGGCTGACGAAATCAACCGCTCACCGGCAAAAGTGCAGAGCGCCCTTTTGGAAGCGATGCAGGAACGTCAGGTCACCATCGGGGATCAAACCTTTAAGCTGCCGGAACCATTCCTCGTTATGGCCACCGAAAACCCCATTGAGCAGGAAGGCACCTATCCGCTTCCGGAAGCACAGGTCGATCGTTTTATGCTGAAGGTCGTGATCGGCTATCCGGAAAAGAAGGAGGAAAAGATGATCATCCGGCAGAACATAGGGAATGAAACGGTAAATACCCATTATGTCATCAAGCCGGAAGATATCCTGCGTGCCCGTGCCATTACCAGGGAAGTGTACCTGGATGAAAAGATCGAGAATTATATCACCGATATTGTCTTTGCCAGCCGTTTTCCTGCCGAGTATAAACTGAAAAGGTTTGAAGGGCTCATCAGTTACGGAGGTTCGCCCAGGGCAAGCATCTACCTGGCATTGGCAGCAAAGGCATACGCTTTCATTAAAAGGCGCGGCTACGTCATCCCGGAAGATATCCGGGCCATTGCCCATGATGTGTTGCGGCACAGGATCGGGCTTACTTATGAAGCAGAAGCGGAAAATATCACCTCCGAAGATATCATCAACGAGATCCTGAATACCGTAGAGGTGCCTTAATGGTATCAACCATCCAGATAAAACCCATCCCCCGTTTATGGAATCGGCCGAATTATTCAGGAAAGTCAGGAAAATAGAGATTAAAACCCGGGGTCTGAGCAATCAGATCTTTTCGGGTCAGTATCATGCAATTTTCAAAGGCAAGGGAATGGCTTTCTCAGAAGTAAGGGAATACCAGCCTGGTGATGATATCAGAAGTATCGACTGGAATGTGACAGCCCGGTTCAACCACCCCTATGTCAAAGTGTTCGATGAAGAACGGGAACTTACCGTCATGCTGCTCATCGATGTAAGTGGTTCCAACCTGTTTGGAACCCGGAAGGCCCTGAAAAAGGATGTCATCACTGAAATTGCCGCCGTTCTGGCATTCAGTGCCATCCAGAATAATGATAAGGTAGGTGTGATATTCTTCAGTAAAACCATTGAAAAGTTCATCCCTCCGAAAAAGGGTACCAGCCATATCCTCCGGATCATAAGGGAACTTATTGAGTTCCGTCCTGCCGAACAGGCAACCAATCTCACCGAACCCCTCCGTTTTCTGACCAACGCCATAAAGAAAAGATGTACGGCATTCCTGATCAGCGACTTTATTGATCAGGGATTCGAAGATGCACTGAAAATTGCCAGCAGGAAACATGATCTGATCGCGCTCAAACTGTTCGATGAACGCGAAACCGTCATGCCTGACATCGGACTGGTCCATGCGAAGGATGCCGAAACGGGCCGGTTGCTTTGGATTGATACCTCCGACAATAAGGTTCGGCGGCAGATACAGGGCTGGTATAAGATCCACCGTGAAAAACTGCAGGATACATTCCGGCGCAATGGCATTGATTCGGCATGGATTTCAACCGATGAAGATTATACCAGGCCGATGATGAACCTTTTCAGAAGAAGGGAGGCACGGCGATGATGATCCCCGAAAGAATCCATGAAACCCGGAACCTCTTTTCAGGATTCTTCATGATCCTTGTGCTCACGGTGTTCCTTTCCGTTGATTTGAAAGCTCAGCAGATCAACGCCTCGGTTTCACTCGATACCACCGCCATGCTGATCGGGGATCATGTGGGGATGACCCTGAAAATTTCTGCTCCGGCTAATGCCAATGTCTTTTGGCCTGCCATACCGGATACTATTCTGGGGAATATCGTGGTGATCGGAAGAGGAGAGATCGATACCCTGCTCTCCGCCGATAAAAAACAGATGACCCTGACCCAGCCGCTTCGGCTGACTTGCTTCGATTCCGGGTTTTATACCATTCCGCCGATACCATTCAGATACCGGGTCCCGCCCGATACGACCCTGCTGGAAGTTTCATCCGCCCTGGCAATGATATCGGTTCATACAGTGGCCGTTGACACCACCAAAGCCATAAAACCAATTTTCGGACCGGTAAAGGTCCCTGTTACCTTCAGGGAGATACTGCCATGGCTCCTCGGCGGCCTGGCCGCCATATTGGTCATTGCATTGATTGTCTGGTATCTTATCCGGCGAAAGAAAAATAAACCACTGCTGACCTTTGTTCCCAAAGCCATTCTTTCTCCCCACGAAAAGGCATTGCAGCAACTGGAATTGCTGAAAACGAAGAAATTATGGCAATCAGGCAAGTTCAAGGACTACCATACCGAACTTACCGATATCCTGAGGGTTTATATTGAAGAAAAATTCAAAGTCACGGCCATGGAACAGACTACTTCCGAAATATTGGAAAGTCTTCAGGGCCATCCGGAGTTTCCCGCCTCCTCCCGCCCTCGTCTGCAATCTATCCTGGTGCAGGCCGATCTGGTTAAATTTGCGAAGGCAATTCCGGTGGCCACTGAAAATGAAGTCAGTATGACGGAAGCCATCACATTTGTCCGTGAAACATCTTTTGGGAGCCCCGTACCATCGCACCCCATTGGTACTGCTGAGAATGAAGGAGAGGAGGGCAGGCGATGATCAGTTACCTGAAGGCTATTACTTTTGCCAATCCGGAGTGGTTTTTCCTCCTCATTGTTATCCCGCTGCTGGTGTTGTGGTACTTTTACAGGAGGCGGAACCACACGGCGGTGATGCAGGTCAGTACGCTGGAAGCGTTTTCCTTTAAAAGAAAATCTTTCAAGGTATTGCTCAATGAGTCTCTTTATTTTTTTCGTCTATTGGCCCTTACCTTCATGATCGTGGCCCTGGCCCGGCCGCAGACCAGCCTGAGCAGGCAGGATATCAGCATCGAAGGGATAGACCTGATGATCGCGTTCGATGTGTCCGGGTCCATGCTGGCGATGGATTTTAAACCCGACCGATTGGGCGCCGCCAAAGAGGTGGCCATTGAATTTGTGGACGGACGACCGAACGATCGCATCGGACTGGTCATTTTCAGCGGTGAAACATTCACACAATGCCCTTTAACTACAGATCATGCGGTGCTGAAAAACCTTTTCAGGGATATAAAAAGCGGCATGATCGAAGACGGAACGGCTTTAGGCGATGGTCTGGCCACTGCTGTAAACCGGCTGAGGGAAAGTAAAGCGGTCAGTAAGGTAATCATTCTCCTTACCGACGGAGTGAGCAATATGGGTGCGTTGGACCCGAGATCGGCCGCTGAAATAGCAAAGTTATACGGTATCCGGATTTATACCATCGGAATCGGCACATACGGGCAGGCGCCATATCCGGTGCAAACCCCGTTCGGAATGCAGACACAGATGATGGAGGTAAAGATCGATGAGCCACTAATGCAGGAAATTGCCCGTATGACCGACGGTAAGTATTTCAGGGCAACCAATAATGAGAAGCTGCGAGAAATTTACAGGGAAATCGATCAACTGGAAAAATCCAAAATCGACGTAACGGAATTTCGGAAGAAGAAGGAAGAGTTTTTGCCGTGGCTTATCATCGCCGGCGTGCTATTATTAATAGAATTGCTGCTCAGGTATTTGTATCTGAAAAACATACCATAACCAATGTTGAAACCAATACCTAATCTAAAGAAAGGCCTTGTTTAAATTCGTACATACCGATCTGTTTTACCTGCTGGCTGTGATCCCGCTTCTGGCAATGGCACTGGTTTATCTCGTTCTCTGGAGGAGGAAAGCCATTGGCAGGTATGGTGACCCTGAAGTGATCAGGGTAATGATGCCCGACTTTTCCAGGGTGAAGATATGGTTCAAATATGTCATTCTGATGATGGCATTGGCTGCGCTGATCGTGGCAATGGCCCGGCCTCAGACCGGAAGCAGGATTGAAAAGGTAAAGCGAAAAGGGATCGACCTGATGATCTGCCTGGATGTATCCAACTCCATGATGGCCATGGATATAAAGCCCAACCGGCTTGAAAGGGCCAAACAGTCGATTATACGGTTGATCGATAACCTTGAAGGGGACCGGCTCGGAATCATCATCTTTGCAGGAAAAGCATACACCCAACTTCCGATAACCACCGATTACGCCGCGGCTAAAATGTTCACCGAAAACATCAACACCTCGATTGTCCCAACGCAGGGTACAGCCATATCCCAGGCTATCGAATTGTCGGTTCGCAGTTTCGGTGGGTCAAAACACAATAAGGCTATTGTCATCATTACCGATGGTGAAGACCACGAGGGAAGCGTACTGGAACAGGCTGAACTCGCCGTCAAGGAAAATATCCGGATCTACACGATCGGGATGGGATTACCCGAGGGAAGTCCGATCCCGGAATATCGCAACGGCGTTCAGATCGGTTATAAAAAGGATCGGGAAGGAAATACGGTGATGACACGGCTGGATGAAACACTGCTTCAACGGCTGGCCAGTGTTGGAAGTGGCATGTATGTCCGTGCCACAACGTCTGAAACCGGACTTGGCAGGATTTTTGAAGAGATTGGAATGATCGAGAAAGCGGATATTGAGGAGAAGCAATTCAGCGACTATGAAGATCAGTATCAATATTTTCTTGCCCTCGCTTTATTCCTCCTCATGCTTGACCTCTTTGTATTTGAACGTAAAACGCGCTGGATGAAATATATCCAGCCTTTTCGCTCCTGATGATTTAACAAAAGAAAAATGAACGGTTCCTGCATAATGAAACCACTCCTGTTAATGATGCTGCTCCTGATGTGCGGTGATTTGGCACATGCGCAGAAAGAGAATGCCCTGATCCGGCAGGGCAACAGGAATTTTGAAAAGGAAGATTTCAGAGAAGCAGAAAAAGATTATCGCAAGGCATTGGAGATCAATAATTCAAATCCGAAGGCACAGTTCAATCTGGGTACTGCTGTTTACAAGAATAAGGATTATGAGGAGGCAACCCGGATTTACAGCAGTATGGCTGAACAGAAAGGCGGGGCCAGGGACCAGGCGAGGGTATTGCACAATCTGGGCAACTCATTGTTGCAAGCTAAGGAATATGAGAAGAGTATTCAGGCGTATAAAAATTCTTTGATCCATGACCCGGCTAACAAGGATACCAAATATAACCTGGAATATGCGAGGATGATGCTTAAGAAACAACAGGAACAGCAGCAGAAGAATAATCAGGATCAGAAGGACGACAAGAAGGATCAACAGGATCAGAAGAAACAGGATCAGCAACAGCAAAACCAGGAGAACAAGAACCAGCAGCCGGATCAGAAAAAGATCAGCAAGGAAGATGCGGAACGGATGCTGGAGGCATTGAAGAATGATGAAAAGAAGACGCAACAGAAGGTGAAGAAACAGCAGGCCAGGGTTCAGGTGGTCGGCGTGGAAAAAGACTGGTAATGATTTTCAATCAGGGAATTATGAGGAAAGGGTTGATCGTTTTTTCATTTTTGGCCATGATCTTCGCGGCCCTGGGTAGTTTTGCCCAGGATGTTCAGTTTACTGCGCAGGCCAGGCAGGTTGTCTCGGTCGGGGAGACCTTTTCTCTTGTCTATTCCGTCAATGGCCAGGGAAGTGGCTTTCAGGCCCCGAGGATCACAGGTTTTGACATCCTGAGCGGCCCGAGTAGCAGTACAAGTTCAAGTATAAGGATGGTCAACGGCCAGACAGCGATGACCGTTACCAATTCATACACCTATGTACTAATGGCCCAGCGGGAGGGTACTTTTGATATCCCTCCGGCCCGGATCAATGTGAACGGCAAGCAGCATTCATCCAATACCGTTACGGTTAAAGTAGTGAAGGGGTCTGCACCTGCCCGGGCCGGAGGCCAGGGGCGAAGCGGTCAGACTGGCAAAGGCGACCAGGGCAATCCCAACGATGTTTATGTGAAGGCATTTGCTTCCAACCATTCACCCCGACAAGGGGAAGGTATCGTCGTGACGTATAAAATATTCACGAAAGTACATATCAATCAGTTAGATATTAATAAATTATCCTCGTTCCCGGGCTTTTGGTCCCAAAATTTGATGAAGGAGAATGATCGCCTGCAACAGACTACCCAGGTGATTGACGGCGAGCAGTATGTAGTGGCTGATATCCGGAAACTTGCCCTGTTCCCTTTGAAAAGCGGGGCACTTACCATCGATCCGCTGGAATTGACTTGTGTGGCGCAGGTTCGGCGACAGGGAAGGACCCGCACAGGCGATCCATTTTTCGATGATTTTTTCAATGATGCCTTTTTTAACACAGGTGTGGCCAATGTTGAAAAAAACCTCAGGTCAAACCCTTTGACCATCAACGTAAGGCCTTTGCCCGAACAGGGAAAACCGGCGGATTTCAGCGGTGCCGTGGGAACTTTCACCATCAAGGCCGAACTTGATCGGACACGGCTGAAAACCAATGATGCGGTAACCTTAAAAATTACAGTTACCGGTAAAGGCAACCTTCAGTTGATTGATAAATTACCCGCAGTCTTCCCGCCCGATTTCGAATCGTATGACCCTAAGGTGACCAGTAATATTCAGACTACGGTAAACGGGATTTCGGGCAACCAGGTTTTTGAATATCTCCTCATTCCGCGCAAAGCCGGCACCTTTGCCATAAAGTCGTTGAATTTCAGTTATTTTGATCTGGATAAGGATAAATATGTAACCCTGAATACTCCTGCTTTTACCCTGGAAGTGGAGAAAGGAACCGGGGAGAGCACTGCCATCAGTTCATATTCCGGTACCACCCGCGAAGAGATCAAGTACATCGGAAGCGATATCCGTCATATCCGTAATGCCGCGCCAAACCTGAGACCGGCCGGGGACCGGTTTTTCGGCTCCACCCTTTTCTGGTTGCTGTATCTGACCCCCATCGTGGTATTCCTGGCCTTGATGTTTTTCTGGCGAAAACGTGCCACCCGGAGAAGCAACCAGGTATTGATGAAAAATCTCAAGGCCACCAAAACAGCAAAAAAGCGGCTCCAGTCTGCGGAAAAATTACGTAACCAAGGCAAACAGGATGAGTTTTACGTTGCCATTTCCCAGGCGATCTGGGGTTACCTGAGCGATAAATTCAGCATTCCGCCGGCAGAATTGAGCATGGATTCAGTGAAAGAACGTTTGGGAACCAGGAATGTCGATCCGGAACTGATCAGCGAGTTCATCAATACCTTAAATAATACGGAATTCGCACGATTTGCCCCCGGGGAAAAGACAGTCAATATGGAGCGGATATATATGGAAGCGCTCCAGGCAATTTCAAAAATGGAAAGGAGCCTGCGATGAAACTGAAACGTCCTGCAGAAAAAAGAGTACGGAGAATATACCTCTTCACAGTCTTCTGGATGTTGCTGAGCATGATCTCAATATCCCTCACCGCCGGTTCAGCTCAGTTGCTGCTGGCCCGGGCTGATTCGGCATACAATCTGGGGGATTTTTCCCGTTCGGCAGAATTGTATAAAAAAGTGGCTGACGGTGGAGTGGAGTCGCCTGAATTGTACTACAACCTTGGAAATGCTTATTTCAAACTCAATGATTATCCCAATGCAATCCTTTGGTATGAAAGGGCAAAGAAGCTGAATCCCGGCGGTGGGGATGTCATTTTCAACCTTAATGTTGCCAATACCAAGATATCAGATAAGATAGAACCTGTACCGGAGATGTTTTACAAGAGATGGTACCGGGGGGTGGTACAGGCAATGCCGGCCGACCGTTGGGGAACCCTGTCGATATTGTTGCTGACCACAGGACTTGCCGGTTTAATCATTTTCCTGATCACCCGTTACCTTTGGCTGAGAAAAGCGGGATTCTGGATTGGCGTAGTCTTCATTGCCTTCTCCCTGCTGGCACTGTTGTTCGGCTCCAGCGGTAACCGGTTCAGGAATTCCTCTGACGAAGCCATTGTTTTTGACCCTACTGTCACAGTAAAAAGTTCGCCCGATGACAACAGTACGGATATCTTTGTTATCCATGAAGGAACCAAGGTGACGATCCTGGACCGGATCGGGGATTGGTATGAGATCAGAATCGCCAACGGCAGTGTGGGCTGGCTGCCGGGAAACAGTTTTGTCAGAATATGATCTTTTCAAAGGTTAGCTCCTTCTAACCCCTTTTTACAGAAGAAATTGCGGCACTGGCAAATTTTTTTTGCTGGATGTTAATTTTCCTTTATATTTGTTCGTTCAATAACAACCTGAATCTTAACTTATAAATAGTTATTTGTCAGTTTTATATGTTTTTTTAAAACCGGGAATTACAAGTCTAAAAACTGATTATATGAGAAAAAACTACTTACGATTTGGCCTGATTACTACCCTTGTGGGTTTGACATTGATTTTTCTGCCACCCCTGTTTTCACTAGGGCAGGGAACATCTGCATCTGATAACACCGGTCATGACTGGATGGAGAGTATCAGGGCAAATCAATATTCAGGAGTAGATAACCTTGATGATGTCCTTCAGGCGCGCCTTGAATCAGAAATGATGCAGAACAGATCAGCATCAGGGGCAATTAACCTGAATTGGATCAATGCAGGCCCCGATAACTATTCAGGGCTGGTTTGGTCGGCCATCTTTGATAAATCGGATGCCTCCGCACGAACCATCATAGCAGGAACAGAAGGCGGTGGGATCTGGAAGTCGACCAATCTGGGACTTACCTGGAACCCTATGCCAGTGGAGAATAATGAGGTGCTCAAAGTTTCTTCCCTGATCCAGACCAGTTCGGGAACGATCTATGCTGCAACAGGAATCACCTCATGCAAATCGGTAAATTATAACGGTTCAGGTATTTATAAATCAGAAGGCGGAGGGCAGTTTACACTTATCCCTTCCACGAGGAACAATCCGGATTTCCTCGGGATCGCCAAACTGGCATTAAATACAACATCAGGACGGATTTATGCCGCCACCTCGGGAGGCTTATACTACAGTGATAATGGCAACGACTGGGTAAAATCGAAGACAGGCTATACCATGGATGTCTGTGTCGGACCGGATGGCACTGTGCTCACCGCAGTGGCCGATTCTGCCTATCTGTCAGTCGGTGGCACCCTCGATAACTGGGTCACCCTGACAACCGGAAAACCTAACATGCTTCCCAAAAGCGGTTATGGCTGGATGGTTTTTGCCATCGCACCCTCTGACCCCAATATCATGTACGCCAGTTTTTCCAATATCGCCCCGGACTCCCGTATGCAGGGCGTTTACAGCAGCCGTGACAAGGGTACTACCTGGTCGGTGATTTTCCCCAGCAATCCGGTTTATGAGCCTTTCGCCGGAGCCGGATGTTATTCCAACACCCTTGCAGTATTCCCGAATGATCCGGATAAAGTGTATCTTGGCGGACGTAATATGTGGCTCGGCCGTAAGATCCAACCTACCGGTTTTTACAACTGGGAGCAGGTGAGTTTTGGATTCTATTCTCCCTGGGTAACCTTCAGCGCACCAGAGTACCATCATAGTTATATGTTCCGTCCGGGTTACCCCAATCAGCTTGCCATGGCCACCGATGGCGGTGTTGCCGTTGCGACCGAGAAGAATGATGTGATCGAATTCCAGACCAGCACCAGAACCTTTGGCTCCAGCCAGTTCTTTACTGTTGCTTTCTCTTCCGATAAGAGATTTGTAATGGGTGGTGGACGCAACGTGGGCTCCCTCGCCATGGGATACTTTTATCCCTCCTTTACCAGCAGCGTGAAAGCAGGATGGCCCCTGGAGCAGCCTACCGGATTAATTCAGGGTTCAAACGGCGGAAGCGGAGTGTGGTCAAACCTGAATCCCAATATCGGGGTCTTTACCGTCAGAACCGCTTCGGTTTCCAATTATCAGCGCCAGGATTTCCGGGATCTGACATACGAAAACGATTTCATGAACGGAATTACCTCAGTTTATCCCACTTCCTACAGCCCGATGCACCTTTGGGAAAGTTTCAATTTCAACCAGTCCAAAGATAGTGTGTGGTTCCATTCACGGAGTAACTATTATCGCGCAGATACCACCATCCAGGTAGAAAGCGCCAACGGCATCACATTCCCGTATACTACCCTTGAACCCCTTTTCCCCAATGATAGTATATACTTGTTGGACCCAATCGCCAGCAGGTTCTTCGTCTATGCCAACAGGGCTACCACTAATTATGGTTACGGGATCCACATGACCAAAGATATGCTCAAGTTCTACAAAGGAGCTGAATACTTTGTTGTCATGAAAGATACTGCCAATAAAGTGGACCTGGTATCTGCCTTTACCGTATCCTCCGACCTTAATACCCTCTGGGCCGGTACTGCCAAAGGCCGGCTGATCCGTGTGACCGGTCTCATCAATGCCCAGGACTCGATTACTGCCAACGAGTTTAGTGAAGGTTGTGTCCTGACCAAAGATGTGTATACCAATACTCCCTTCACCGGCCGCAAAGTTACCTCGATCTCCATTGATCCGGCCAACAGCAACCGCGTGCTCGTTACCCTTGGAAATTATGGCAACAACGATTATGTCTATTTCTCTTCCAATGCGGGCAGTGCTGAACCTGTCTTCAATTCGATCCAGTCGAATCTGCCCAAAGCTCCCGTTTTTTCGGGCCTGATCGAATTGCATGGCAATAATGCCATCGTGGGGACCGATATGGGCCTTTACAGTACGACCGATCTCGGCGCTGTGGCTCCTCAATGGGGACCAGATATGAATGGTATCGGAAATGTGGCAGTTACCGATATTCGTCAGCAAACCATGAAAGATTACCATATCGAAAATTATGGTGCTGTCTATATGTCTACTTATGGACTCGGGATCTGGATGGATACCACTTTCCTTACACCGGTCGGAATGGATGATGCCAACTATCGTAAACCTTCCACGGGCGAACCCCTGATCATCAATCCCAATCCCGCATCCGACAGGGTTACCGTAACCGGCCATATGCCGGCAGCCGGAACCCTTGCCCTGCAGGTATATGATCTGACCGGCCGCATAGTGGCCACTTTCGATAAAGGCTACCATCAGAAAGGTGATTATTCCGTTGAAGTAAGCGTTTCAGCATTGCCTTCGGGTAGTTACATAATAAAAGCAGGGACATCTGCTGCCAAACTGATAAGGAAATAATTGCTGATCACATAAAATGAAACGGGCGGCCCAAGAGGCCGCCCGTTTCATTTGTACTATTCCAAACCTTCGCCGGGTATGCCCCTGTTTTGGTATTAATCCAACGATGCTTTAAAATCCTGCAGAATTTTCAGATCACGTTCGTGAATGTATCCGGTTTCTATTGCTCTCTCCACCAGATGGTCGTAATCGGTCAGGGTGATCAGGGGACACTGGCTTGATTCAAAAGCATTCCGGGATTTGGCAAGGTTATAGGAGAAAATCGCTACCATACCCCGCACATTGCATCGGGCTTCCCTGAGGGCATCAACGGCGCTGAGGCTGGAACCGCCGGTCGATATCAGGTCCTCCACTACCACGATCCGCTGCCCATCCCTTACCTCGCCTTCGATCTGATTGGTGAGACCGTGCTCTTTTTTCCCGGACCTTACATACATAAATGGTAATCCGAGTTCCTGGGCAACGAGTACCCCCTGGGGTATGCCACCCGTGGCGACACCTGCGATGCCTTCCGGATGAAAATCTCCGGCCTGAATGGACTTTACGAGATTTTGACGGATAAACGTTCGAATTTCCGGATAGGATAAGGTAATGCGGTTATCACAATAGATGGGAGATTTGATGCCTGATGCCCACGTAAACAATTGAACCGGGTTCAATTTGATGGCTTTGATTTTAAGTAGCAAATCGGCAGTCTGATAGGCAGTTTCCCTGTTGTAGATCATAATTCTGGTTATTGTTGTGATGCAAAGGTAGGAAATTTTCCCGTAGTGAAGACCGGGGAAGCCAATCTTCGGTTTCCCGGGTTTCATTACTTTTGCGGATAAATGCGCATATGAATATTTATCTTGACGATCGTGTGATCACCTTCACCCATGATACTACGGCTCAGCCTTCGACCGGGGAGATGGTGGTTTCGTTTGATGCCGGTGGGAATCTGTCTTCTCCCTGGACAGCATTTCTCAGGAACAATCAGATCAGAAGGTTAACGATCGTGGATAAAAGTCAGGGAAAATTTCCCGACAGGTTGCCGGACGGGTTCAGCAAAAGCAACATGGAGAGCGATTACCCGTCGTTACACGCTTTTTTTCGACATTTCACCCTGCTGATAGCAGCGGGTGGATTAGTCCGGAATCAACAGGGCGAATGGTTGTTTATCCACCGTTACGGGAAATGGGACCTGCCAAAAGGTAAACTAGAGCCTCAGGATTACCACGACCCTCGCTATCCGGAAGCGACTGCCAAGGGAGCGATCCGGGAAGTAATGGAAGAAACCGGCCTGACGAAAATCCGACTGATCCGACCACTTCCCTCCACCTGGCATATTTATGAGCAGCACGAACATCACATCCTCAAACAAACATGTTGGTATGAGATGTTTACGGATGCCGGGGAGCCACTGATTCCCCAAACCAGTGAAGCAATTTTTCTGGCCCGGTGGATCGGGGGTGAAAAACTCCATTGCGTTCTTCACAATACCTATCGCTCACTGCGTGATTTTCTGGTTCCTTTATTGCTGCATAACTAATTTTCATCAGCCTGAAACCTGAAGCCGAGCCGTTTGGCCGTCTTCAGCGTCATAGCATTGATGGTGTTCTGCATGTCGTTGACAGTAACCTCTTTGATGGCATCGAAAGGTGGGGTCAGCAGATCAAAGTTCAGGGAATACTCTACGGAGGAATGGATGATTTTTCGCGTGGCTTCCTGATCCAGGATACTGGTATTGAAGTTGTTGAACAGAAGGCCGATCTCCCTTTTTCCTTCCGTGAAATAGTGCTTCTCTTTATTGATGAATATCCTGGCAATGCAATAGCCTGAATCGGAAATCCGGTTGTATTTAAAGGAGTCGGCAAGGAAGTTGAAGATGTGAATGATACCGCAATAGGAGCGGGATTTGTCCTCCCTGATATAACTGCTTCGCATCACAAGATGGTCTCTCGGTATCTCGAAAATATTGGAGTGCATGAAAAATACCAGAATATCAGAGCCGAATTTCAACTGAAAGGAGAAATCTCCCATATCCGTGAAGTCAAACGGAATAGTGGATTTCGATCGGATCACGGCAGTTTTATTGTTTCTGACAAGGCTTTCGCATTCCCTGCGCATCAACTGGAAGGCTTCGGCGGTCGTGTTATATGCCTGTTGCTTCAGGGAGCTTTTCTCAATGATCTGTTGCACCAGTCTCTTCTGTTCCGGTTTTGGATCCATTTCCATGATTTTTGGTAAAAATACCAAAAAGAAGAAAATCTCCCGCGGATTTTCTGTCCACCCTCGTGTTTTTCCAATCTATGGCGATTGTACCATGCACTCCCCGAATACCCTGAGAATGACCCCCGGTATGATCGTAATTCCTGCATCGGGTAAAATGATCAGGTCGTTACATGAATTATTGCTGTTGACCAGGGGTTGTGGGAAGGGCGCAACAAAAGGTATAACCGCGCTTATCTCTTCATCCGGAAGCACCGAAGGCGTCCAGTTACCTGCAGTTGCCCAATTGCTGCTGATAGTGCCGTTCCACACCACCTGAAGTGGTTTGAGTACCTCTACCAAGGCCTCTTCTGAAAATTCCTGGCCACACAGCGGACTTTGGGCCAAAACCCTGTAATGCCAACTCCCTGTAGAGGAAGGTATCTCCTCATAAACCGGGTTAGTATGGGGAATGGTAACCCATGCTTCGTCGTCCTTTTTTCGCTGCCATTCCAGGATGGCGCCTGAATAATCCAGCAATGTCAGGGAACCGGTACTTTCCCCCCAATGGATCGTTTTCCCTCCTGAAATATGTCCTCCTTCGGTCAGGGGATTAACGGTAACCGGTAAGGTAAACATCGAGGAACATAAACCGTTGTTGGTGACGGTCAGGGTGACCTGGTAGGTCCCGGGTGTCTGGTAGGTATACTGGATGTCTCCTTTGGTATGGATGATGGTATCACCCGTTCCCGGGTTCCATTCATATATGGTTGCCGTTCCGATGACCGTATCGGCAGGACTGACCAACGCCACCGCATCGATTTCGTTCCAGTAGGCAACTACCGGGGAGTTGATGGCAATCCTGATCTCATCCGTCAGGAATTCCGTTGGAGGGAACGTTACCCGTAAGGCCCTTGCTTGAAGGGGTTGGGATGTGGCCGAGGTCCACCATGCAAGATGCCAAAGTCCTGTAGAGAGATCACGCAGGAAAACACTGTCAACGGCTCCCGGATGCAGTGTTTCATATATGATTACTCCGGTACTATGCACCGCTTCAGGGAAACGCAAAATGAGATATTCTCTTTGACCATTAGCCGTCGCGGATGCCCAGGCATGTATATTGTCTTCGTGATCCGGCCAGACATCCGGTTCCCCGAGAACCTGGACTGCAGCCCAGTTGGTACTGGAATATTCACTGCTGAAGCCTGTCACCGCTGAAGCGTATTGGATATTTTCCAGATGATCATATAATTGACCGCCAGTAAGGTCCGTAAACGTTATGGCCGAACCGAAACAGGCATCATGAGCCGAAAACGCGGCCTCCGGCCGTGAGGATACGAAGATGTAATCTGGTTTCTCCAGGGTTTCGCTGATATATCCGTCGGATACTGTCAGGGCAACAGAATAATTCCCGGTGTTGGAGTAAACATGTGCAGGATGTTGAAGGTCTGAGAACTCCCCGTCACCAAAATCCCAGTGCCAATCCTGAATTGGAAAACCGGCCAGCGTTGAATCTGTAAACTGAACGATTTCAGTCAGGCAGGTCAGGTTTGTTACGGCCGTGTAAGCAACGACAGGTAACCTCTGGATGGTGATAATCCTGGACATTCCCAGCGATGAAACGCAATGATAAACTCCGTATTCGGCCGTTGAAAGCTGGTTGAGTGTCAGATTGGGAGAAGTAGCCCCCAGAACGATTAAGTTGTCTTTAAACCATTGATAATTGCTGCCTCCCAGGTTGGAAAAGAGAATGAACCTTGAGGCAACCGGAGCATCCTGGGCCAGACGAATATGCTGATTTCCCGTACCATTGATCCGATTCTCATAGTTAATCCAGGATCCTTCATTGACGACATCACCCTTGAATTCTGCGGTCAGGTTGCCCATCCCCTGGCCGTTTATCACCGACCCGGTATTTCTGAAACTGCCATTGAAAGTGACGAAATGGGCTGACAGATTTTGATTCTGCAGAATTCCGCGGTTAATGGTGGCTCCGCTGAATGTAACTTCATTGTTATAAATATGTACCTGACCCAGAAGGGTTTGATGGCCAATCATGGTAACGCTGTGCAGGTATGCACCCTGGAATAACCGTAACTCAATATGGCCATTGATCTGACCATTGACGAGCCTGGCCTGGGGGCCGGTCAAACACAGTGAATCATGGCCCTGGAAATCCACGATGGAATTCAGCAGGTTTATTCGCGTATTGTAAAATGATAATGAAGTGGGTACGTAGATCTGAACCGCAGAAGAGGATTCCAGGTAACTGCATGAAAAGCTGCTGGCCGGCCCTTGCTGAAGGGTTCTCTCTCCCGAACCGGATAACTGGATTTTGTAGTTGCTCCATTCCATCCCATGGTGAGAGATGCTGCCATTGATGTTCATTTCAAGGGTTGACTGCCCGTTCATGATCCATCCGTAGTTGAGAATGGTTCCGGTCAGGTAGAGAACATGTCCGCTCAGTGAATAATTTGCCAGTGTATCCATCACCTGGATCTCATTATTCAGATAAAATTCGTTGTTGCCCACCAAAACCCGGCCATAGAGTTTCAGTACACTGCAGGAATTGGAAAAACTTTGCAGATAACTCCCCCCCGTGAGGTGAAGATGCGCCGAGTTGCCGTTGCTCATCAGGTTGATCCTGGCGGCATAAACAATGCTGGTTGTTGCGAAAACCGATAGTTTTCCTTCGTCCGGAAGACTGAGATCACCCCTGATCCCGCCTGCCGCTCCATTGGCCATGTTGAGGATACATCCGGTAAACCTCAGATCGCTCTGGGCGCGGATCACTTTGCCGGGATAGTAATTGTTGTAGAAATATTTCCCGCTAAACCACTTCCCGTCGCCCATCGTTATCCATTGGTCGGTGCTGCCCGACAGGTAGGTCGCATAGTTTTCCCATACGCCTTCCTGGATGAGCTGGCCTGTTATATACAAGGTCAGAAAATTACTTCCGTCGGTGATGGTTCCCTGATTCGTGAAAGATCCGTTCATATTCAGGGTATGGCTGCTTCCAAAGTTCATCACGACCGAATTTGGGCTTAAAGTGGCTGTATTCTCAAGAAAGACGTTATTGGATCCGATACGTATAGTGTCCTGCAGAATCGGGCTGATCAGGGTTGAGTTGCTCAGGACTGCACCGGCGCGCATCGAGAAGCGGTAACTGTTCCCGGTAAGGATGATTTCGGTCAGGGATTGCCCTCTGACCGAAAGGGTATCCATATCGCTCATCCAAAGGGTGGATCCGTTGAAATCGATGGCAGTACCACTGAAGCTAAGAGAGGAGAGGGCATTGATCTGGCGTGTCGTCCCTTCTATGCTAAACAATGAACCCGTGAAAACCTTTAAGGTCGCGAAGGTGATATCCCGGTTTTCTGCGCCCTGCATGGTGACCTTATAATTGGACCATTCGGCACCGTCAAACAAAATGTTTTGCCTGATGACCAGGGTTAGAAAAGCAACCCCGTTTTTGATGCTGCCATAATGGTACAGCGAGCCGTTTACCGTCAGGGTAGCGTTGGAAAGGCCATTGTTGATCAGGGTAGCTCCCTCTTCCACTGTGATATCGTTGCATTGGTTGTATATCCCGAGAATGGTGCTGACTGTTGATCCATTGGTAATAATGACATCATCGGCTGCCCCGGGGATCTGCCCACCCTGCCAGGTACTGGTTGAGTTCCAGTTGCCACCGGCCGGGTTGGAGAGAATGGTCAGGGCATTGCCCCTGAATGCAGAAAAAAGGAGCATGCTGGCTGCTAATGCCAACATTGAAAGATGATTAATCAAGGATTTCATGGAAGGGATATGTTTGGTGTATTATGCAAAGATAATCTGCAATTGATCCATTGTCAATGGTTTGTCTCTGAAATTATTGCCTTTACGAGGAAATAACTTGATTTTGGTAGTCAAATAACTTATATTTGAATTAAAATTTTCGCAATGATCCGTGATTTTCTTAGATAATTTCATAATGGATACAGATAAAATTGATGTGCTGGCGGAAAGGATCAAGGAGCTGAACTGCCTGCACAGCCTCTCAATGTTAAAGGACCACCGGGACATGGAGCTTGGTGACTTCCTTCAGCAGGCAGTCCGGCTGATCCCTCCGGCATGGCGCTTTCCCGAAATCGCCGTGGCACGTATCTGTTTCGCCGGCCTTCAATTCAAAACCCATCATTTTAAGGAGACAGCATGGAGTCAGCGGGCTGATCTTATCCTGAACAATGTCCGGAGTGGGTTCCTTCAGGTTTGTTATCTCAGGAACCCAGATACAAAGGGTGAAAATGTTTTTCTGGAAGAGGAGGAACGACTGCTGAACTCATTTTCCAAAAGTGTAAGCCTTTATCAGGAATGGAGGGAAAACCAGGAACATCTAAAAGCTATCGAATGGATGTTGACATCTCTGGTTCAGGAGGACGCTGATTTTTCTCCTGCCTATGGTGATCTTAGCCTACTGAATGAAAATGGTTTGATTATGAAGTCAGTAGGGAAGGAACGGCTTCATCATATTGTTTCGGAATACCTGGAATTATTGCAAACCTCGTCGGCCATTTACGAACGGAATGGCGATTATGCCCTGGGAATATTTTCATCAGGATGGTGCCAGATGATGGATAGTGCATCCCGTAAGCTTTGCGGCACTGACGATAACCGGGAGGCGCTTGCCTGCGGTAAATGGCTTTGCCATGAATCATGCTGGAAGGAGGCGTCCGTTGAAGCAATGAACAAGAATGTGCCGGTTGATATAAAATGTCAGGGAGGTATTCACTTGTTTGCTGTTCCTATATTGGCATCGGGAGAAGTTGTCGGTGCGGTTAACTTTGGATATGGATATCCTCCGAAAAGCGAGGATGAACTCCTTGAATTATCAGTGAAATACAGTATTCCGATCGGAAAGCTTAAGGAACAGGCCTTCATTTACCGTTCCCGGCCGGGTTATATCATAGAATTTGCAAAAAAAAGGATCATTAAAGCGGCACAGCATCTCGGGACACTGGTGGAACTGCATCAATCGCGGCAAGCCATCCTTGATCGGGAGGAGAACCTGCGCACCACCCTGAATTCGATAGGGGATGCCGTCATCGCAACCAATACCAGGCAAGAGATCATGGTTATGAATCCTGTGGCCACCAGCCTGACAGGATGGTCTGCCGAAGAAGCTCACGGCAAGCCTGTTTCAAAAGTATTCCGGGTGTTTAACAATATAACCGGAGTACGGGCGCAGAATCCAATCCGGAAAGTACTGACGACCGGGAAGCCGGCTTCGCTGGCCAACCATACCAAGCTGGTCGCCAAAAGTGGCAATGAGTATCAGATTGCAGATTCAGGAGCTCCGATCTTCAACAAGCAAGGTGAAATCACCGGGGTGATCATGGTTTTCCGGGATGTTACTGACGAATATCAGATGCGGGAGCAATTGAGGCAGAGTGAAAGACGGTACCATGAATTGTTTCGTCATATCAGCAGTTGTGTGGTGGTTTACAGGGCTGTTGATGACGGTATGGATTTTGAGATACTGGATTTCAATCGTGCCGCAGAAAAAGCAGAGAATGTCGTTCGGGAGGAGGTGATCGGGAAAAGGGTTACCCATGTTTTCCCGGGGGTGCAGCAATTCGGGATCCTTAATGTATTTCAAAGGGTATGGGCCACCGGTAAAGCGGAGTATTTTCCGTTGTCGGAATATACTGACGGGAGGATTTCCGGTTGGAGGGAGAATTATATCTATAAACTGCCTTCCGGCGAGATTGTGGCTCTTTATGAAGATGTCACCGAGCGCAAGAAAGCCGAGGATTTGCTGAGGTTCAAGCAGACAATGCTCTCGCGGACCGAACAGATTGCCCATATTGGAAGTTGGGAATGGGATATTGAGAAGGACCAGGTTACTTGGTCAGATGAGATCTTTCGCATTTTTCAGCTTGATCCTGCCAGGGGGGCTTTACCCTTTTCAGAACATCACAACTTGTTCACTCCGGAAGATATGATGCGGCTTCGGCAGGCGGTGGAGGAGGCCGGCCGGACAGGCACTCCTTATGAATTGCAATTGACTATAATCCGGTCGGATGGCAGCCGAAGAAGCTGCCTGGCGTATGGCAGTGCACTTCGTAATACCGCAGGACGTATCCATCGCCTGTACGGTTTCCTGGAGGATATCACCGACAAACTTCTGGCCGAGGAAAAGATCAGGGATAGTGAGGAGACATACCGCAACCTGTTTCAAAATGCCCCTGTCGGCCTCTTCCGTACCAGAATTTCGGATGGCAAAGTACTCGAAGCCAACAACCAGATCGCCCATATGTTCGGATATGCCGACCGTGAGGAGTATATTGCTGAATATGTAACTTCGGGGAATTACGTCGACCCGGGCCGGAGAGAGGTTATGCTCGCGGAAATCAGAAAAAAGGGATATGTCCAAAACTTTGAAGCACGGTTTTTTCGCAAAGACCGGTCTGTTTTTCTGGCAAGTTATTCGGCAAAGGTTTATCCCGACAAAGGCTGGATCGAAGGGGTGGTGGAGGACATAACGGAACTTAAAAAGGTGCAGGAGGATTTACTGAACGCAAAAGTCAGGGCAGAAGAGAGCGATCGCCTGAAATCGGCATTTCTGGCCAATATGAGCCATGAAATCCGCACCCCCATGAATGGTATCCTGGGCTTTACAACGTTGCTCAACGATCCGGATCTGACCGGCGATGAGCAGCAGCGCTATATTGAAATCATTCAGAACAGCGGCAAACGGCTACTCAGCACCGTAAACGATCTGATCGACATCTCGCGGATTGAAACGGGACAAATGCCCATCACCATCACCTCATTCAATCTCCGGGAACTGATGCTGCATCTGGTTGGTTTTTTCCTGCCGGATGCAGAGAAAAAAGGGCTTAAACTGATCCTGGCAGAATTTTTTGTCAGAAACGACCGTATGATCAATTCCGATCAGCATAAGCTTGACTCGGTGCTCAGTAATCTGATCCGGAATGCCGTCAAATTTACCGATCATGGGGTCATTCTGATCAGTGGCGGGCTTCAGGGAAATATGTTGGAATTTGTCGTAAAGGATACCGGGACCGGCATACCTGAGAACAGGTTGGATGCCATTTTCAACCGTTTTGAACAGGCGGATTTAAAAGACCGGAGGGCCAGGCAGGGTTCCGGGTTGGGTTTGTCCATTGCCAAAGCTTACATCGACATGCTGGGGGGCAATCTCAGCGTGAGTTCTACCGTGGGAAAAGGCACTACCTTCCGGTTCACGATTCCTTTGAAAACGGAATCCGAAGGTCAGGAATGATATACCGGTTAATCAACTTTCCTGCCGACATATTGAAAATAGCTCCATAACCCGCCATAGACACTGGTGATCCTGCAGTGTGATGTTGAAAACTCCTTCTGAAGCAATGGCAGGATGGTTCCGTCGATGGCAACATGGTTCATTGACATCCAACGGCGGAACCATGCGTAAGAGGTGTCGTGAAAGTCTGTCACCGCGATGAGGCCTCCGGCACGGAGGTCGCGCCGTGCCATGCTGACTGCTTCCCCGATTGAATTTCCGAACATTGAGAGCGAATAGGAGAACAGCACCATGTCCTGCGGATTTTCCGGTGAAAATGGTGATGTGTACAACCGGTTAACCAGGCATATATCGTTGGGATATCCTGTCAATTTTTTTTTGCAGCGGGCCAACATTTCCGGTGACGCGTCCATCCCCGTTACCCTCACCCGTGGTACCATTCTTACCAATTGTCTGATCATATGTCCCGTTCCGCAACCTACCTCCAGCACGGAGACAGGTGCTGAAACGGAAGTGGCCAATGTGACCAAATTCTTTCTTCCGAACAGGAACGACCATCGGGTCATGTCGTAAAGAGGGGCATGCCAGCGGTAGTACTCTTCTATTCCTTTGCTCAGGCTTTTCATCCGTCGACGATACCAAAGTGAAGACTTCCATATGTGCCCGGACGATCAATGGTATGCAGGGGATCGGAGATCTCCGGATAAAATTTTACTCGCTCGAAAACAAAACCGGGTAAGAACAGGTTAGTCAATCCGGCCGACCTGAAAATTATTCGTGCTCCCGGGGCAGATCTTTGAAGGATCAGTCTCCATTCCTCCTCCAGGGCAGTGCTTTTTTCAAACGTCATCCAGTCGAGGTGGTCCAGCAATACAAAGTGGGTAAACTGCACCGACGGGTTTTCTAGCAGGTACCGGGTGACTGACTGATGATGGATCTCAATGGCCTTGCTGCGTGACCGGACATACCGGTAATTTTCCTGTTTCAGATAATTGGGAGCGCACAGGCGTGTGTAACTACCCGTGAGCGAGACCCGCCAGAAATAGTTATCCTGAACCGGAAGGTTAAACGGAACGTGTTCGATAAATTGCATGATAAAGGATGGTACCCCGCCGGGGAACTCTTTTTTAATCATGCGAATCTGTCGGGAGGAAATACCATTCATGGCAAGGCCGATCCTGGTACCGGCAATGTGCCCGAAAAGCCGGATAATCCTTTGTTGCTCTTTGAGCGGAAAGTTTTGCCGCTGTTCTCCCAGGGAAGATGATTGGAGGAATGCTGCCAGCTTTTTCTGGTAGCCAGGGATAATAAAGGGAGCCATTTGCCTGAAAATCCATGCCATGGTTCCGAAAGAGCCGTGGAAATAAAGAGAGCCGCGTCGGGAACGGGGATTGAACCATTCCTGATGTTGTTGCCAATAGTGTCGGGAATAATTTTTTAAGTATGGGAAAATATTTTCCAGGATCTTCCGGTACTGCGGATGTGCTCCTGTGCCAAAAAAAAACCAGAAATCTTCATAATCCAATAACTCAGCCATTTTGATCTTCAACTCCAGCAAAGCATTCTGCCTTCGGTTGATGTCCACGCACACAATCCGTGATGGGCCATCCAGCAAATAGTCCAGCGCATTACAGCCGGCGCTGGTGATCATCAGGATCCGGCTGTCACCATTCAGTGCCAGCAGTTGCCTGTCGATGCGGGGGTCCTCCCAGCAGGCGTTATAGACCAGGTTTTGGCCATGAAACATCTTTAACAGGAAATCATTCATCTGCCGGAAAATACTGCTTATAGGCAAACTAACCGAGACAAAAGTAAGAAATCCTGATTGTTTTATTGTATGCCTGCAGTTTGCTATACGAACGTATATACTGATCCTGGTGTCTGCGGTAAACATGCAACAGCCTCAACGTTGTCCTGCAAAAAAAGCTTCACGCTGAGGCACCTCCATCGTTGAGGTGACTGACATTCATTCCATGTAATTTGAATTTCAGATGACCGGGAATTTCTTCAGGGATAAGGTGATGGTAGAATGTCCAGGATTATTCTTTCAGGCAACGAAGTGTATAACCATTCGACATCTGGCTTGAGGAAGTGCCGACGTAGCCCGAATGCATATCGATATAATTACCAAAATTTGTTACATTGATGGTCGAACTCCAGTAATCCCCCCTCGATCCTCTGTTCATCAGGTTACCGTTTGAATTATAAAGCAATCCTGCACCATGCATTTTCAGCAAAGAGTTCCAGGGCCCATTCCAGTTTGTCCAGTTATTGGCGGTTTTAACATTAAGCCATTCCGTCAGGGTCGGTATTCGCCAACCGCTGCCAAGTTCAATCGTACAGGGGTCATTTATAGCTTTCCAGTTGGTAGAATCGGTATTTGGATTGATCCATGCCGTTTGGGGAGTTCTGGCAGTTCCGTCATGTTGATAACCCTGCTTCTTGTTGAATTGCCAGTACCATCCTGCAGAGGCCTCCTGAATATCATTCACTGAAATTGCTTGCTGGGATGCCCCCAGGTTTCGTGTGATCCAGCATTTGGCGGGTTCACCGGCGACATTGTCCACTGTACCGTAGGATACCGTTTTATTGACCGGCGCCACTTCACCCGCCATATGAGAGATCGTAATTGTGGATCCGCAGTTGAACGGGCAGGCGGAGGTGGAATGAGACATGGACAACGGAATACTGTTCCCGCAATCGTTGTAAGACCATGCGTACCGGATATAACTTGTATTGCATGATAACCCGGTTTCAGTTTTTGATGTAAGGTTGCCAAGATCGGTGGCCGAGGCAAAATCATTGGTTATATTCCATCTGTACCCCAACGCCGACGGTACCTCCAGCCAGTTCCAGGTAATCTGGCTGGTTCCTGCCACATGTATCCCTGCGTCCGGAGGTTGGGGCATGATGCATCCGGTGGTGAGTGAGTACCATCCCCCGTTATTGAACAGGACAAGGGCTCCGCTGCCGGCAGGGCCACAATTAGTGCAAAAAACGATCAAACCTACGGCAGGAGAGGCAATATTATTGATTTCTGTAAAAGTCATCCGGGGTGGAAGCAATCCTTTGCTGGAGGAAGAAACCTCCAGCATAGCCGAAGGATGGGGTTGGTCATTTCCTGAACTAATGACAACCTGTGCTGACATGATTTGACTGACAGCAAGGAATACGAGTAAGATGTTTATTTTTCTCATGGTGCTTAAGGGTATTAATCCTGATCCGGGGAATACCAAAATTAGGAAGCCTGACCCGATTGCGAAGGGTTGAATATTTCCTGATTTATAAATTCGGACAGAAAAGCAGAGAAGGGGGTGCTGTGTTTCGTTAAACCCGTAGGGCAGATTTCTGGAAAAACGATGGGGTCATGCCAGTGAATTTTTTAAATGCAGTATTGAAAGCAGATTTGGACCGGAATCCCGACATCAGGGCGATTCCATCGATGGAGCGGTTGGCAAAACTGTGATCTGCCAGCAACCGTTGTGCCTCCTTTATCCGGAGTTCGTTGATATAAGCGGGAAAGTTTTTTTTCAGGATATCATTGACTGCTCGCGAGAGGTAGGTGGTATTGGTATGAAGCCGGTCGGCTACCTCCGACATGGAAAGTTCCGGCTCGAGGAATAGTTTTTCCGCTTCCACCAGTTCTCTGAGCTTACGGATCAACATGGTAGAGGGTTCGTGGGCCTGCGGATACTGTACCGTGTCTTGTATGCCCGTAACCCGGCCATTTTCAGACTCTGCTTTTTCGCTCCTGGGTGCAGGTGATGCCCCTTGTTTCATCTGTTCGACCATTATCCTGACGGTTTGCTCATGTGCCCTCACCTTCAGGTAGTAGAACCTCGTAAGAAGCGACAGCAACAGGAGGATAACCAGTGATGAGATAAGGATCAGAATGCTGAACCTGTTTTTTGATAATATGGTCTGCCCCTTCAATTCATTTTCACGGGTCAGTTTTGCGATCATCATCTCCTTTTTTTCCAGTGAAAATTTTGCCTCGGTTTCGGCTACTATTTTACGACTCTTTTCTGATAAGATGGAATCATGGACTATAGAATATGCCTGAAGGTACTGATATGCCTCCCTGAAGTTCCCAGTCAATTTCGCTGATTCTGCCAGTATGAGCCAATTCTCCGCCATTAACTGTTTAAAACCCCGCCGTGAAGCAATTTTCTGACTTTCGTTTATGATGTTTATAGCTTTTGGAATGTCGCCGGTCATTTGGTAATATTTCCCCAGTGAAGTCAACGAAGTGCTCTTGGCGAGGTCTGATCTGGCGGAATCGGCATAATTTGCAGACCGCAGCAGGTATGGATAGGCTTCCTTGTAGTTCCCGTCTTTCAGCAATATCTCGGCTACATTCCCAAGGGTAAACGATAGTTGTTCCGGCGCTCCGGCTTTTTCATGCTCTGCGATGGATTGGCGGTAGTAATCCATGGCAAATCGTTTCCCAGCCCATGCATTTTTGTAAAAAGCATATCCCATTCCTCCATGGTCTTTTTTCCTGCTGAATATCTCCAAAGCCTGCTTCGTATACTCAATGGATTTCCGGTGCCCGACCGTACGGCTGTAAACATCGGCCATGTTGCACAGCGAGAAAGCTGCACCGATGGAATCACCGGACGCGAACTGAAGTTGTATCGCCTTCCGGAAACAATCCAGGGCCGACTCATCCCATCCCCATTCATTATAGAGAAGTGCCAGGTTCCCCAGGGTTGTAGCCAGGCGGTTCGACGGATCATGACAGGAGTAAATATCAGCCGCCCTTCGCAGATAAAGGATGGCTTCATTGACCTCGTTCAGGTTTTTATAGCATGTACTGATTTTTTCCAGCAGAAGAGGGTATTGTGGAGTGTTTCGATTGCTCCCCGTTTTTTCAGCTTCAAGATACCAACTGAGCGCTTCCCGGAAATTTTTCCGTCGCATCTCCATTCTCCCAAGGCTCTGATAAACAGATTTACTTGTCACCTTATCGTGATGTTTTTGTGCTATGTTCAGTGCAACTTTGAAGTATTCCGCGGCCTGTTCATATTTATTTTTGACAACATAGACCATGGCCAGGTTTTTCCATGAAAAGGCTTCCTCATCATGATATTTTCCCATCCGGGAAAGTACCAATGCACGAAGGGCATATTGGAAAGCCACCTCAGGAGAATCGATTCTGATGTGGTCACTAAAACTGTTCAGGGTACTGATGTGCACCCGGCCTGAGGTACTCCGCAGCAATGCTCGCAAACTGTCGGGTTTTCCATATGATTCAGCAGCCAAACCGGACTTCAGGGCTGCGATCAGAATCCATATGATCAGAAATTTATGTGTAACCAGCCTGCTGACCATCCGGAGAGGTTAAGAATTGAAACGAAAAATGAATTGCGAAAAATGGGAAGAGCTATGGAATATAAAATGAGAAGGTTCACAGCGCGGTTGATCTGGTGAAAAAATGTTGTGAGCACCTGCAGGTCATTGACCCTCGTGTTGTCTATCAATTTGCTTCATGTCCCTTCGGGCAACCTTTTTTTCACGAACCACGAAGTTTGCGAACAAATCTAACTAATCTTTTTCTTCGTGTCCCTTCGATCGACCCTTTTTTTCACGAACCACGAAGATCAAAGGACAAATCTCTTAATCCGTTTTTCAGGACACAAAACAGCCTACCCAAATATTTCATCATACACAAGTTTTCAAATCTCAAATCTCAGATATCAGATTTGAGATTTGAAGCCTCAGATTTGA
>CAYLVY010000021.1:10762-37818 GCA_964387205.1 uncultured Draconibacterium sp. | reverse complement strand
AAACCGGCGTTAATAAACCGGAAATCTCATCAAACCGGGCAACGAAAAAATTCTTTGCCTCGATCACCTGGCCAATCTCCTTATGAATGTTCTCGTATAACTCCTGAAGCCCGCTGGCATGCAATACGGCATTGGCAATATTGAGTTGCATCTGGTGAATGGCAGCCGCGCGCCGGCTGGCCTGTTCAACCTTAACAAATTCCGTGATCTCTCTGACGCTTAATATAAAACCCTGAATGGAAGGTTCGTTGAGATAACTATGCCCAACCGCTTCCAGTACAACCCATTGTCGTTCTTTGTGGATATGCCTGAACCGTATGCGAACGGTTCCCTGCATTTTTCTGTGATTTTTCCTCCAGGATGAGATGACGCCCGGCAGATCGTCGGGATGAACCACCTCGGAAAAGTGTTTTCCGGTCAACTCTGCCGGTGCAAACCCTGTAATAGGCAAAGCAGCAGGGCTGATATACCGCTGGTATCCCTCCGGGTCCACCACCACTAATATATCCGATGAGTTTTTCACAATCATGCGGAAACGCTCTTCATGAGCGTTCCGGCTTTTCTCTGCCGGATCCCGGTGCCTGACTTCGCCCGGATGGTCAATATTATTCAGGGAAACCAGTTCATCCAGCTCCTTTTTCTGCACGGACAGGGTTTCTTCAATTTGCCTGATCTTCAGATACGAATCTATCAGTCGGGCCAGGGCATCCCCGCCAACGGGTTTGCCCAGCACGGCATTGATCCCAGCGTCATGTGCAGCTGTCCGCACTGAACCGTTCATATGTCCCGGAACAAGGTAGATGATCGGAACAGGATTTGAAGGGTATCCTGAACGGACTTTCATGGCAAAATCCAATCCGTCTGAGCCTGTCACATCATGGTCGAGCAAAATAACATCCGGCACGAACGTTGCCACAATCTGAATGCCTTCCTGAACATCTTTTGCGGCTACAACGGAGATACCAGGCAGTTCGCGGGAGAGTAATAAATGCAGATCTTCAGCATTATCCGGATTGGTTCGTATTGTCAGAATTTTAGCCATGAAACAATTACCCTGTCTATTATGGCACTAAAGTACATAATTTATGTCTGATTTGATGGTTTGATGCTAAAAAATCCGGCTGTCAATTTTTCAGTATTTTTGCTGACAAGAAAATTTGCTCTCCAAAAATGCTTAAAAACAGTTTTTACTTTCCGGTCCGGATCACCCAGCCGACATCCGGCGAACAACCCCGGACGTTGTCGGCCACCCTGCAACTAAATCCGGATCATCCGGTCTATAAAGGCCATTTCCCCGGAAATCCTGTTGTACCGGGCGTTTGCCAGATACAAATGATAAGGGAAATTATGGAGGATTGGGTCGGATCATCGCTGAAACTGACGTCTTCCGATGTGATCAAGTTTCCCTCCATGATCGTCCCGGTTGCAAATCAGGCGATAAGTTTTACATTAAACATTAAGGATTTGCCGGATCATCAGTGGTCGGTGAATGCTACCATCCATGATGCAGAGACAACTTTTATGAAATTCCGGGGTGTTTTCGGGCTGCAAATTTTATAACCATATCCGGCAAACAAACAAAAATGATCAACCGATCACTGAAGGAACAATATACGTTTCATACCGGAGTTCTCCGTCTGGGACCTCCTCCGGGTAATGAATTGTCATCGCCTGAATTTGTCCCGCTTGAGATTTTTCGCTCCTGGTCCGGCAACGAAGATATAAAAGGTATCATTGTCACCGGTATGGGTAAGAATTTCTCGTCGGGGGGGGCATTGACCGCCGTCCTCCGGGAAATGGATGATAAAAGAAGGTGTGATGATATTCAAAAAGGAAAAACATTGCTCAGGGAGTTGATGCAATGTGAAATACCGGTCATTGCTGCCATCAACCGCATTTGCTTTGGAGGAGGTCTTGAAATAGCCCTTGCCTGTCATATCCGGGTTGCCTCGGAAAATGCCCTGTTTGCTTTTCCTGAAGTGAACCATGCCATAATGCCCGGCCTTGGGGGTACCGTAAACCTGCCCGTTTTAGTTGGTTTTGGCCACGCTGCCGCTACTATCCTTGCCGGTGATATGATCAATGCCGGACAGGCATTGGAACTGGGTATGATTGATTTCCTGGCGCCACAGGACGGGGCCCTTGATTTTGCCATGAACCTGATGCAAAAAATGACGCAGGACCGGCCACGCCATGTTATCAACGCCATTATGCAGGCATTGCACCATGCCTCCAACGAGCCATTGGAGAAAGCCATGGAAAAAGAAACCCGGCTGTTCTGCGAATTGGTTGGTCAGGCCCGGAATTCCAATAAGCCCAATTCCACCGGTATATGATCATCCGATATGTCCTCGAAAAAGAGATTGGATGGCTGATATTCAGTGATCCTCCGGGAAATCCGATGAGCCTGGATTTCTTTGATGAACTCGGACAAAAGATCAATGAAATCAACAGTTTTCCGCTGCCAAAAGCTCTGATCGTCACCGGAAGCCACCGGCACTTCTCCTCCGGGGCCAGGATCGACGAGCTGCTTCAAAAAGCCACTCCCGCGCATTTTATCCGTCATTCTGCCACCATAACCTCGCTGATGAAGATGAACATTCCGGTAGTGGCTGCCATCCGCGGAGTCTGCCTCGGATCGGCCCTGGAACTCGCGATGCATTGCCACTACAGAATCTGCACCCGTGACACAGTTTTCGCCCTGCCCGAATCTACTTTCAGTCTGATGCCGGGACTGGGTGGAATTTCCCGGATGGTGCAATTAGCGGGCAAATCCATCGCCATTGAACTTATCCTGACCGGTCGGACATTTTCAGCGGAAGAGGCTTTGCAAGTGGGTGTTGTCGACGCTATCGTTCCAAAGAAGAACTTTAAGGATGTCGTGGTGCGTTTAACTTCAAGTCTTCCCGGCGGTGATCCGGGCCCCTATCGTAAAGTAATGAAATTCAAATATATTAAACCTATTCTGACAGATGAACAAATATCCGCTGTCGGTTAAAATATCAGGTTCGGGAACCTATTTACCCGGCCCGCCGATTCCTGTCACCAGGGTGAACGAGGTGCTGGGTGATTTACCGTATGCGCCAAAACCGGTCAAAAGGTGGATGGAACGGATTAGCCCGCTGATGCAGCAGCTCGTGGAGGTCGAAAGCTACCATTTCGCATTTGATCCGGCGACCAGGCAGTTCACCGATGATAATGTATCGATGTCGGTAAAGGCATGCCGGATAGCACTGGAAGCCGCCGGCAAATTACCGGCAGATGTGGATCTTATCGTTTATGGCAGCGCCCATCAGGACCAGATGCCCACCGCCAGTGTCAGGATCCAGGAAAAATTAGGCATTTCATCATGTGCTGAGCTTTCCATTCATGCCAATTGCACGTCAGCATACAAAGCACTGCTGCTGGGGGCTGATCTTATCCGAAACGGAAGATACCGTAATGCCCTGGTTGTATCTTCCGGAATCTCCTCTTCAGAACTCAGGGCAGAGTACTATAATCAACCCCTTGTAAAGCGGGAAGAGGTCTTTCTGCGGTATTTTCTTTCCGATGGCGCCGCTGCAGTCTTTCTGGAGGGAGTTGAATACAGCGGCGAAGGCTTTTTTATGATCCGGAACTACATGGAGTCGATCGGGGGAAGCAAACCCTCCGCCATGGGGAATAAACGTCCTGCATACTGGATGAATCCAAGGGAGGAATTTGACAAAGGATATCACCATCTCGCCCAGATGTTTCAGGATGAACTGAGCAGGAATTTTCATGGACCCGAGGGATCGGTGTTCATCAAAGGATTGAAAAGAATGATGGAATCCGATCCGTTTGACCCTGGAAAAATAAAATACCTCCAGATCAATTTCCCATCCCGTCATATCTCGGAACTGATCCTGGATGAATGCGAAAAGATTGGGATCCCTCGCCACCGGTATTATTCGGAAATGAATACCGAGGGCTATACCGGCCCTCCCATGGCCCTTCAGTGTCTCGACAGGATCATCCGTGAGAAAGCAACCAGCCCCGGCGACCTGATCCTGAGTTTTGTCACAGAAGTTAGTAAATTCATGCAGGCCGGCTATCTGGTCGAACGCAGGTAACAGGCAGCATATAAGATGACTAAACGGCGGTATAAACTTTTCCTGATCAGTCCTGCGCAAAGGTATATCAACTACCCTGCCCACAGCGAACTTGCCCGGATTTTCGGTAAAAGGCGGCTGATGATCCCTCTGGCGCTTCCGACCATCGCCGCATTGACTCCTGACCATTACGATATCCGCATATTCGATGAATCGATCGAATCGATTCCGATGAACGAAAAACCTGATATCGTTGGAATTACAACCGTTGCAGCTACATCGGTCAGGGCATTTCAGCTTGCCGGACATTACCGGAAAATGGGGACTAAAGTGATCCTTGGCGGACCGTATGCATCCTATACCATTCCCCAAGCCCTTCTTCATTGCGATTCTGTAGTGGTCGGAGAAGCCGAAGGAAAATGGGAAGAATGCCTTGCTGATTTCGAAACAGGCAACCTGAAGCAGGTTTATGACTCCGCTTCCTTTGCCGCTTACGAACGACAAAAACCTCCCCGTTGGGACCTGGTCAATATGAAAAGAATATTCCAGGTCGGGATCCAGGCTTCGCGGGGGTGCCCCTACCACTGTGATTTTTGCTTGGTTTCGAAGACCTTTGGAAGGAAAATGAGGTACCGGGAAATTGATAATGTAGTAGAGGAGATCAAAACAGCCCCTTCCAACTACTTCTATTTTGTAGATGACAACCTGACCATCAATAAGAAATATACCCGGGAGTTGATGATAGCGCTTAAACCCCTCAAAATCTCCTGGGCATGCATGTCAAGCATCGATGTGGCCAATGACCCTGAGTTGCTGAACCTGATGGCTGACGCAGGCTGCTTCAATATACTGATCGGATTTGAATCACTAAACCCGGAAAGCCTTATGGAAACCGGCAAACACCAAAACCGGAAAGGGACTCCTTATGCAGAGGCTATCCGCAGGATCCATGCAGCCGGAATTCATATCAATGCCAGTTTTGTCGTCGGATTTGATCATGACACCACTGCAGAATTCGACCGGATCTATGATTTTACCGTTGCCCATGCCCTCCCAAACGTCAATCTCCATCTGCTGGGAGCACCGCCGGGTACCGAAACCTACCGTAAACTGGAGGCCGAAGGAAGATTGTCGCTGATCTCCCCGGATATGGGAGTCGGACATTTCCCTACCATTCATTATATGAATATGTCCCAGTCAGAAATTTTCGAATCCTATATCGACACCGTCGGGAAACTTTTTTCGTATGAGACTTTGCTGGTGAAAGCCAGGGCGCTTTTCGGCCAGGGAACCTTTATCAGGAAGGGAGGAGAAATGTCTGCGCTGATGAAAACCCGGCTGAGCTGGAACACTTTAAAAGAATATCTGCTCACCGTTGACCGGCACAAACGGGCGCTGTTCTGGTACATTTTGGGATTGATTCGATCCCGGAAACTAGCTATCGATAAAGGTTTGGGGTTCCTGCTGTCGATGCTGGGATATCACCGGCATATTGTGCAGCACCGAAAAAACATGCAGGAATACCGGGAACTGATCCGGCAACAGGATCGGGGAGCGTGGAAAGAACAACCGAAACATGGATAATATAGCAATTCCGATCTCCATTATCGGGGTGGCAGGAGAAGGAAAAATGGGAACCGCCGTCTTTAACCATTTCCTCGACCATGGGTTCACCATGAGATGGCTATGCAGCGATCGTGCCGATGTGATGAAACTAAGCCGTCAGGCTGAAAGAAGGCTATCCAGAAGAAAAGATGGGTCAGTACGCGCTGACAATCATGGCCCGGCACAACACCCGTTCTTCATTGCTTCGTCCATGTCGGTTATCATGGATTGTCAGTTGATCATCGAAGCCATTCCGGAAGTGCTGACGATGAAATCCAAATTTTTCGGCGAAATCGACAGACTAACCTCAGATGTTGCCATACTGACCAGTAACAGTTCCTCTTTTCTCCCCTCCCTGCTGGCACAATCCATCAGCAATAAAAGGCGTTTTTGCGGATTACATTTTTTCTATCCTTTGGAATTCAAGCGATTTGCCGAGATCATCCCGGGTCCGGAAACCGATCCTGCCATACCCGGAATTCTGGACGGTCTGTTGCAGCAAACCGGCATGACCGGCCTGTTGCTTAATGAATCCAATGGATTTATCCTCAACCGGATCATGCTTGATGTAGAAGCTGCCTCATGGAATTTGGTTCAAACAGGCAGGTGTACGGTCGGGCAACTTGATGGATGGGTCAGTCAGACACTTTTTCCTTCCGGTATTTTTTCCGTAATGGACCAGATCGGATTGGATACCATGCTGACAGCCATCACCGAATATGCGAAAAACAATCCCGGCAAAGATCAATTTCAACCTCTGATCATGGAATTACAGCGGCTGACAAACTTAGGCAAAACGGGAAAAAAGAGCGGTATGGGCTTTTATCCTGAACCATTGGAAAATCAGGATTCCCCCGAAACAGAGCAGGATATCAAAGAAGAGATTTTACGCTTTCTTCACGAAACCTGGCTCTCTTCCTGTAAAAGGGCTGCCATGACGTCGCGAATTCCGATTCCGGACCTTAATATGGCCATCCGCGACTATTTCGATCAGGAAAAAGGTCCTTTTGAATAATCCCGTCGATGTTTTTTCTATTTTTGCATAAACAACTTCATATGAAAAAGACTGTATTCGTCCTGATGGTGGTTCTGACCGCCGCTTTCCTGACCGCTATGACAACGTCAGATCCCCTGACCGCAAAAACCAAATCGACCGTTTCACCTGGTGCATCCATAGAAATTCCTGACAGTGTGATGCAGATCGTACGGATCGCCTGTATGGATTGTCACTCCGACAACGGTTCAGCCATGGCCAGAGGCAAACTGAACTTCTCCAAATGGAGTTCTTATGACAGCGACAAGCAGGTCAGCAAAGCCATAAAAAGTTGCGAAGAAATGGGAAAAGCCTCAATGCCTCCCAAGAAATGGCGGGCTAAAAAGCCTGATCAGGTTCCCACCCAGGCACAGGTTGATTTATTTTGCCGCTGGACCAAGAGTTTGTCAAAATAGACCTTGTGCCTGAAAAGATAGTTATTACGGGGATGAGCATTATTTCATCCCTGGGTTTCACCCTGGAGGAGAACTGGAGTCGCCTGTGCGCCGGTAAAAGCGGTGTGGCCCCTATTACCCTTTTTGACCCGTCCGGACTTCAAACAAGGATAGCGGCGCAACTTCCCGATTCTTTTGATGAATTCTCCAGACAATTTATAAGGAAAAGAGCAGCCAGCCAGATGACGCGTGTATCCAGGATGGCAGTAACTGCAGCGATGGAGGCCATGAAACATGCCGGCATCGATCAGGGAATACATGACACTTCACGCGGTGCTGTGGTCATCGGAGTTGTTAATACCGGGAATTCCACAGCGGAAAAAGGTACCACCCTGCAGAATACCATTTTCAAATCGATGACCAATGCCATCCCGGCATGGATATCGATGGAATTTGGCCTGAATGGCCCTGCCTATGCCATTAACACAGCTTGCGCCTCCTCCGCCTATGCCATTGCCCACGGAGGTAACCTCATCCGGAGCGGTCAGGCTGACCTCGTTATTGCAGGTGGCGCCGATTCTATCATTAATTTCGAGGAAATCAACGGATTTAATGCCCTTTACGCGCTATCCGTCGCCAACGACCGACCGGAGAAAGCCAGCAAGCCATTCTCCCTGGATCGCGACGTATTTGTCATAGTCGAAGGTGCCGGTATGGTCGTCCTGGAATCACTCACCCATGCACAGAAGCGAAATGCCGCCATCCATTCGGAAATTGCCGGTTACAGCATGACCAGCGAGGCTTATAATATCATGGCACCCATGAAGGATGGAGAAGGCATGGCATGTACCATGGAGCGGGCAATCCGGGATGCCGGGTTCGTTCCGGCAGACATTGATTATATCAATGCGCACGGAACCTCTACTGAATTGAACGACCGCTACGAAACAATGGCCATCAAAAAGGTATTCGGCGATAAAGCCTGCCGTATCCCCGTTTCTTCCACCAAATCCATGATCGGCCATACCATTGGAGCAGCAGGGGTCATCGAAACCATCGTCACTGCGCTCAGCCTGAAAAACGGTATCCTTACCCCCACTATCAATTACGATATTCCCGATCCTGATCTCGACCTCGATTATATCCCTAACCGAGCCAGAAATCAAGATATCCGGACCGCACTATCCAACTCATTTGGTTTTGGCGGACACAATGCCACGCTGGTTCTTACAAAATGGATTGATTGACCAAAAAAAATTACTTTTGTTGAAAAAATTATCATGGCATCTGTTAACGAAACAATAAGACAAGAAGTTCAGGAAACAGTATACCGCTTTTTCGCGGAAGAATGTGAAACCGATATCAGTACAATTAACCACAACACGCATATTATCAATGATCTGGATGGGGATTCCCTGATGTTTCCGGAATTGATCGAAATCTTCAGGAAAAAATATAACCTCGAAATTGAACTGAAAGTAATCGGAAAGTACTCCGTTAAGCACCCGGTTACCACTATTGGCCAACTGATTGACATGCAAATGCTTATCATTGAGCACGAAAATAAACTGCTGGACTTGGATAAATAAGACCGGGTTGCAAGAAGAAACATACGCCTTCATTTTCTCCCCTTTTACCAATGATTTCCGGGATCATCCTTTCTCAGGTGACCAACAGTTTGAATATACTGTTGACCGGCTTTGCTGCGAGTATCTGCCGGATTACCAATCCGGGTCATTCAGGGAATTCTTTGCGGAACCTCTGACAGATGAGCTTCTCTCCCAGGAACTGACTTATTTATATTGTCTGTCCATTGCGGAACGCATAAAATTGAATCCTTGGAGACCCGCTACAATTGCCGGATACAGCATGGGACTTTATGCTGCATTGTGCTTTTCCGGATCCATTGAATATGATAAAGGGCTGCACCTTCTGCGTGAAGCCTGGAGAATCTGCAGCAAACATACCAGAGATAGGCGTTATGGGATGGCATCCGTCATCGGACTGGAGAGGCAGGATATTGAAACGCTTGTTCAAAACCAGGGACTTGATATAGTCATTACCAATCAGAATGCAGACTTTTCCTGGGTAATTTCAGGTAAGGCAGATGAAATCAGCCAACTGTGTACAATAGCGAGATCGGAGGGTGCACTGGGCGCCCGTCCGCTTGTAGCTTCCATCCCTTATCATCATCCTTTTCTGGCAAAAGTTGGCGATGATTTCAGGGAAGTGACTGACCATTTAGTGTTCCGGCCGGCAGAAACTCCGCTAATCTCTGTGATAGATCATAAAGTGATACGAGGAGCCGATGAAATCAAAGAAGAAGTGATAAGAAATCTTTATACCCCTCTTTGCTGGAAAGAGACCTATCAATATATGGAAAGGTTCGGGATCACCACTTTTGTGGAATGTGGCCCGACAAGGCAGCTTATTCGCAATGCAAAGTTTTTAAAGGGAATGTCAAAATTTACCGGTCCGGAGATTTTCAGATGACATCACTGCCCTTTTTGATCAGCCATAATGCTCCCACCCTTTCGTGAAATTTTTCATAGGGAAGAGTAGTTTTCAGCACCGCGTTGAAAAAATTATACCGGCGGTAATCATGGTCGGTTATGCGCTCTTTTACCTCCTGATAATAAAGCGTACCCGGCATTGGGGTCAGGATGGTATATCCTGCATATACAACCCGGTTACGATCGGCGTACGCGGTGAGTGCATCGAAATCTGACTCCGTATAATCGCATGGTATTACATAATTTCCGCGTACCATAATGCCGTTCTCCTCGAAAACCTTTACAGCTTCCTGATTATAGGAAGCTGGTGTTTCTTTGTTATAGCGCTTTAGTTCTTCATCCCGGAAGGATTCAAACCCGCAGATGACAACCTTTAACCCTCCTTTTGCAAGGCGTTCTATGATATCCGGCCGACGGGCAGCCACATCTGCACGGATATCCATAACAAAACTTTTCCGGATGCCTTCCGCAGAAATTCTTTCAAACAACTCCTGCAGGAACTGTTCGTCCACCACCGTGTTGGCATCGGCAAACCGCACTGAGGGATAATCGTCAAGCAGCTTCAGTTCATCGATGATACTCTGGACCGTACGCTGATGGTACTTCCCACGGAACTGGGTCCAGATGCTGCAAAAAGTGCATTTATACGGACAGCCAAGAGAGGTGAATACATAAGTAACAGGTCCGGGATGATTGCCAACATGATAACTGTCGATCCATGGCCGGATCAGCGAACGGTCAGGAATAAGAAAATCCCTTCCCGCCGGTTCACAGACTGGAGGCTTTCCTTGGGTGCGCATCAATTTTCCCTCCTGACGGAGCAAAATTCCGGGTACTTCGCCCAATGGTTTTTTCTTCTCAATCTGATCCACGACATGCCTGAATATATGGGCTGACTGACCCGGAATCACTACATCGACCGGAGTTACGTCAAAATCACCGGGACACAGGGTTGCATGAAGACCACCTGCTACCGTGACAACCATCGGATCTACTTTCCTGACAATTCCAAAAATCTCCGCAGCATAATCAAACTCCGATGTGATCACCGTCACACCAACCACATCGGGTTTATATTTTTCTACCCATTGCCTCACCAGAATTTCCAACGGAGGCGCATCAGGATACAGATCATATTCCCCTTTGATTTCCAGCAGTACCACGTCGTGACCCTTTAGCGCCGAAGCAATGGTCAACAGGCCCAGGGGCGGCCCGATCAACTTCCGATGAATAAACCGGAGTGCCTCGGACGGGGCACATTTCAAGATGTTGTTTTCAGGAGACCTTGGGGGATTGACCAGTAAAATCTTCATTGGGCAAATTTATAAGGAATTTTGGTACTTTTGTTTCATGAACGGGACATTGAGTCAACAGGAGTGGTGCGTGATCATCCCTACTTACAATAACAGTCACGCATTGGCTGATGTCATTGAAGGTACAAAGAAATTCACTTCCAACATAATTGTCGTCGACGACGGATCCACCGACCATACCAAAGCAATTCTTGAATCCCGGCAAGGGATTACCATACTGACGCACCAAAAAAACAAGGGCAAAGGCAAAGCGCTCCAGGACGGGTTTCGTTACGCGATCGGGGCAGGATATCGCTACGCCATTACCATTGACAGCGATGGTCAGCACTTCCCCGAAGATATTCCTGCATTTCTTGAAGAAATTGCCCGGATTCCCGATTCTGTGATCGTCGGTGCACGCAACATGGACCAGGACCAGGTCCCCGGAACAAGCAATTTCGGTCACAATTTTTCCATTTTCTGGTTTAAAGTGGAAACCGGATTGACCATTCCCGATGTGCAAACCGGTTTCCGGCTTTATCCGCTGAAGCATATAGCGCAAATCCACCATTTCTATACCCCGAAATACGAATTCGAGGTAGAAATCCTGGTGCGGCTCTCCTGGCGCCAGGTTCCGGTCAGTTCCGTCCCGGTCAGGGTCTATTATGCCCCTAAGGAAATCAGGGTCAGCCATTTCCGGAAATTCAGGGATTTCACCCGGGTCAGTATAACCAATGCCACCTTGGTTTTCATTGCACTTTTATGGGTCAGGCCGATCTCTTTTTTCAGGTCCATCGGGAAAAAACCTGTCAAGGAGTTTTTCCGTCAATATGTCATCAACAGCAGTGACTCCAACATTAAACTCGCCTTATCCGTTGCCCTGGGACTGTTCATCGGAGTGGCCCCCATCTGGGGCTGGCAGATACTGACCACCCTGGGACTCTCCCATTTGTTCAAACTCAATAAGTTCGTTGCTGTTACCGTATCAAACATCAGCCTGCCCCCCATGCTCCCGTTCATTATCTTCATCAGTTACATTTTGGGAGGATGGATACCTGGAGCCAAAACTGATAATCTGACCTTCAGTTCCGCCTTCAACCTCGACAGGATTACCGATAACCTTATCCAGTATGTGATCGGCAGTTTTATCCTGGGGAGCTTGCTTGCCCTGGTTTTCGGAACCCTTACCTATATTTTGCTGAAATTTTTCCGAAAACAAGATGTCTGAAGCCCTGGTCCACTTTTACCTCTTTTTCCGTAAAAGGAAGGCGCTGCTTTTCACAGGCACGGTGGTCATTTTTCTACTCCTTCTCTGGATAGCCTCCGGAATAAAATTCGAAGAGGATATCTCCGGTATGGTAAGCAACGACAAGGCTTCCCGTACTATGGAAATGCTCGGGGTTACCGATAAGATCATCATAACCGTGTCACCGGGAGATCAAAACACCACTGCGAATGCCGATTCACTCGAAATCATAGGGCAGATGCTGGCCGACTCCATCACGGCCAGGTGTGACCACAATCTGATCAAAAGCGTTGCGTTCAGGGCGTCAGACACCACCATGCAGGCTGTGATGGATCTGGTCATCAGCAATCTGCCCATTTTCCTGACTGAAGAGGATTATCCCCGGATCGATTCCATGATTTCTGCTGATTTCATCCGCGAAGCGATGAAAAAAAATTACAGGTTACTGGGTTCTCCGGCAGGAATGATGGTAAAAGAACGAATTAGTTCCGATCCCTTGGGAATTTCCAACCTTGCCCTTTCCAGGTTGCGGTCGTTGCAACCCGGCGACCAATTTGTGGTCCGCAACGGATCTATTTTTACCAGCGACCTGAAAAACCTGCTGATTTTTGTTGCTCCCGCCAATAGTGCCTCCGAAACGGCGATCAATGACCTCCTGGTCGATCAATTAGAAGCATCTGTCCTGTCGGTAAACGAGTCAATAGAGGGCGACTACCGGATCCGCTATTTTGGCGGAACGGTGATAGCCGTCGCCAATGCCCGGCAAATTAAAAGAGACATCTGGGTCACGGTATCCATTTCACTGATCCTGATTCTCGGATTTACGGGCTGGTATTTCAGAAATTTCTGGTTGAGGTTTATCGGTTTACTACCTGCCCTTTTCGGGGCGGCCATGGCAATCGCCGCGCTGGCATTTGTCAGGGGAAATATTTCCGCTATCTCGCTTGGGATCGGATCCGTCCTGCTGGGAATGATCGTTGACTATGCGCTTTACCTGATCAATCAATATAAAAACACCGGCGACCTGCCAAAATCCATCCGGGAACTCACCCCTTCTATCCTGATATGCAGCATTACCAGTATGGGAGCATTCCTTTGTCTGACCTTCCTGAACAGTACCGTGCTCAGAGACCTGGGATGGTTTGCCTCCCTGAGTATCCTGGGTTCCATGTTGTTCACCCTGCTGGTATTACCCCATTTTCTCGGTACAAGCCTGACAGCGGATCGGGGAAAGCGGGTGGTTACATTTGTGGATAAACTGGCCTCCTTTCCTTTCCATCAGAAATCCTGGCTGATCATCATCCTCGGCGCATCCCTGATTGTCTCCTCCTATTTCGCCGGTAAGGTGAAGTTCGAAGACAACATGCATGCGCTGAGCTATATGCCTCCTGAACTTGTGGAATCCGAAAACCATCTTAGTTTTATCTCCGAACGCGGGGTGAAAAATATGTACCTCGTGGCCACCGGCGTTAATCCTGAAGCAGCGCTCAGGGTTAAAGAAAGCAGCTATCAAATACTGGATAAACTATTGAAAGATAGTATCATCCGCAGGGTCAACCATAGTGGAATACTCCTCTCTTCTGATTCCATACAGCTTACAAGGATCGCCCGTTGGAGATCATTCTGGGATCCGGTCAAAACCGCAAGTTTGCGTGAAAATATCATCCATTATAGTAAAGAAGCGGGATTCAACCCCCGGGCGTTTCAATCATTTCTCGATCTTCCGGGACGGAATTTTACTCCGGTATCGCCAGGAGAGATGTTACAAAAAAGTGCCCCGTTGCTGAACGACTGGCTTATCCGCCACGATTCGGTGTCGCTGGCACCGGTGATCCTTCAGGTTCCTGAACAAAATCTCACCGCGGTGAAACAGGCCATCCGGCACGACCAAAACCTTATCCTTTTCGACCGCTTTTCCATGACACGAAACTTTGTCCTGCTCGTAAAACAGGATTTCGAATTGTTGGTCACCCTTTCCATGATTTTTGTTACCCTTTTGCTGATCGCTTCGCTTGGCCGTCTCGGGTTAGGGCTGATGACCGCGCTGCCGATGTTCGCGGCATGGCTCCTGACCCTTGGCATCATGGGCATTACGGGAATCAGGTTCAATATTTTCAATATTATCATCTCCTCCTTTGTCTTCGGCCTGGGGGTCGACTATTCAATCCTTATCATGAGGGGATTGCAACGGCAACTGATTACCGGTACCGACGAACTGGCGGGTTATAAATCCACCATTATAATTTCTGCCGTGACGACGGTTTTCGGAGTCGGAGCGCTGATGGCAGCCCGGCATCCTGCCCTGCATTCGATCGGCCTGATCTCTGTCATAGGTATTCTACTGGTGATGCATTTGGCTATGACCATTGTTCCGTTGTTTTTTAATGCCTTTATTCTTAACCGTGCCCGCAGGCATCTCCATCCGGTTACACCCCACATTTTTATAAGGACCCTGCTGACATGGGGAAATATTGTCGCCATCGCCATTTTCCTCATGGCCGCCGGTCTGGTGATCCGGTACCTTTTTCCCTGTTCTCTGGTGAAGAAAAGATTTATATTCCTGAAATTATTTACCTATTTATCAAGATTTTATATCTGGTCAACTTTCGGAAAGAACTATACCGTGATCAACGAGTCGATGGAGGATTTTACGAAACCTGCCATCATCATCAGCAACCATCAGAGCCTGATCGAAACCCCGGCTTTTATCCGTCTCAACTCTAATATCCTGATTTTTACCACCGGCTGGGTTTTCCGGTCGCCGATTTTCGGACCGATCGCGCGGTTGGCGGGATTTCTCAATGCAGAAAAAGGAATCGAATCCATGGAAATCCAACTGAAGGAAAAAATCGCTGAAGGCTATTCGATCCTGATATTCCCTGAAGCCCACCGAAGTACTGATCAACGGATACAAAGGTTTCACCGTGGCGCCTTTTATCTGGCCGAAAAACTCAGGGTCGACCTGTTGCCCGTAATAGTTTACGGATCAGGCGATTTCCTGGGCAGAAGGGCATTTTTCGGACGCCCCAACGCCATGAGCATGCTGATCATGAAAAGAATTGCATGGAATGACCTGTCCTTCGGGGGAACATACCAGGAAAAGGCAAAAAATATCAGGCAATTCTATGTGGAAAGATACGCTGAATTCCGGGCAGAGCGGGGTAATGCCCACCATCACCGGAGGTTGCTGATGCTGAATTACATCCTGAAAGGTCCTGTACTGGAATGGTACATCCGCATAAAGTTGAACGTAGAGAACGACTATGATTTCATATGCCGTAACATGCCCCGTGATGGAGCCATAGTCGACATCGGCTGTGGTTACGGCCATGTATCGTACATGCTGATGTTCACCGCAGTGAACAGGACTATCAAGGGAATTGATCATGATAGCGAAAAGATTACCCTTGCCTCCAATTGCTTTTCTGCCAACGACCGGATCCGCTTTGAGGTAGCGGATGTTTCCTCCTGCACCCTCACTCCCTCCATGGGGTTTCTTATCAGCGACGTGCTCCATTATCTTTCCCGGGATCAGCAGAAATCGTTGCTGGAACGTTGTTTCCGAAACCTCCTGCCCGGAGGGACTATAATAATACGGGAAGCCAATGCCGAACTGCCAAAGCAACACCGCCGCTCCAGGCTCACCGAATTTTTCTCCACAAGGTCCGGATTCAACATGACCTCTTCCGGGAATAAACATCTCTGCTTTATCAAAGCAGGTGACCTTGCCGGGATAGCCGAAGAAGCAGGTTTCACCATGACCACAGCGGAAAGGAAAAAGATTACATCCAATATGATTTTCATTCTCCGAAGGAAAGAAGAGATATCCACCATACAGGAAATTAACCCATTCCGGAACCATGAATAATTATGATGTTTTGATCATTGGTTCAGGATTGTCCGGACTGGTCTGCGCCAATATTCTGGCAAGGGAAGGGATGAAAGTCGGGGTGGTCGAAAAACAACAGAAACCGGGAGGTAACCTATTGGACTTCAGAAAGTCCGGATTCCGTTTTGATACCGGGATCCATTATCTCGGCGCAATTGATCCCGGCCAAACCCTCCATACCATTTTGTCATACCTGAATGTCATGGATCAACTGACCACCGTCCCGCTTGATCCCAAAGGGTTCGACATTATTTGCTTACGAAATCAGGAGATCCCTGTCCCCACCGGAATTGACGCCTTCAGGGAAAGCCTGTTTTCATGGTTTCCGGAGGGAAAACAGGCCGTGGAAAAATATTCAGTGCTTTTACGCGACGGCATACGCAGATTCCCTTTGTACAACCTGCAACCCGGAAACAACGAGTGGCCACCACCTTTTAGTATGACCGGGATTGGCGATTACCTCGACGAGATCGGCAGCGGAGTCAGGTCCCTTGATCAGCAGGTCAGTCTCCCCGGCTTTTTGGGGGGCAACAACTTTCTTTACGGAGGATACCGCAACACCCCGTTATCCACTACGATGCTGATCAACCATTCCTTTCTGTCAGGCCCCGTCCGGATTGCCGGTGGAAGCAGCACACTCGCTCTGTTGCTGACTAATACACTGACCGCCCTGGGAGGAGACCTGATCACAGGAAAATCCATAAATGAGATCATCCCCGGCAGAAATGGTTTCACCGTCCGGTCTCATCCAAACCTTGAATGGCAGGCTAAGAAAATCGTATCGACGATGCATCCGGCGAATACCATCGCCCTGCTGCCGGAACGATCATTGCCACGGGCATTTTCCAACAGGATCAATTCCCTGCCTGATTCAAGCGGTGCGTTCATCCTCTTTATAGGCCTGAAGCCTGGTTGTTACCCATACCCGAACTTCAATTATTACTGTCATAAATCGGATAACCCCTGGCTTTACGGGCCTCTCCGACCAGATGACTGGCCACAGATGTTTCTGCTCACTTCAGGGTGTGATTCCCCCGGACAACCATTTGCTTCAACCCTAACCGTAATGACTTTCATGGACTACAGTATGGTAGCACGATGGAAGGATACTGTCACTAATCGAAGAGGAGAGGATTATGAACAGTTCAAGGAATCCATGAAAGAAAAACTTCTCGCGCTTGTTGTTAGCCGCTTTCCAGAACTACCCTCTGCCATTGACCGTGTATGGACCTCTACTCCTCTAACCAATCGTGACTATACAGGAACGCCGGGAGGATCGCTATACGGTATCCGGAAAATTGCAGACTTTGCACAAACCTCTTTTATCCACCACCGGACCAGGATCCCGGGACTTTATCTGGCCGGACAAAGCACCCATACGCACGGTGCTGTCGGCGTGGCCATCGGGGCTGTGGCCACCTGCGGTGAGATACTGGGAACAAATTACCTGTTGTCAAAAATCAGAAATGATGGGTAAAACAAGAAAAGTATGGAAAACCGGCAAAATAGCAGCCGCGGCTATTGTAGTGATCATCATTTTACTGATTGCCTTCTACTATTGGGTTACCTATACTCCCATGCCGCTTGCCGACCCTCCGGAGATCACAACTTCTCAGATGGTCACAACACCGGATGGTTTTACCCGCATCGGCAATAACTGGCTGAAAAAGAACAATGATGCGGTTTGGGAAATGTTTGTGGAAGGTGAACCATTTCAAAGGGGGATAATTATGGGCAGGTTATCCGCAGAACTCATTGACAAACAAGAAAAAGCCTTCATCAACCGAATCCGCGAACTGATACCATCCGACAGTTATCTCAGATTTTTAAAATACTTTATCTACTGGTTTAACAGAAATCTTCATAAATATATAAATCAAGAATTTAAGGAAGAGATTTACGGAATATCCAGGTCAGCCTCCGGGCATTATGACTTCATCGGAGAGCCATACCGGAGGATGATGAACTACCATTCGGCGCATGATATAGGTCATGCACTTGAACAGCTATCGCTGGTAGGTTGCAGCAGTTTCGGGGTTTGGGACACATCTTCCGAGGATAGCACATTGATTATCGGCCGGAATTTCGATTTTTATGCCGGAGATGAGTTCGCTGAAAACAAAATCGTGTTATTCGTAAAGCCGCAAAAAGGCATACCATTCATGATGGTGACCTGGGGCGGGATGATTGGTGCCGTTTCAGGCATGAACCTGGACGGGCTTACCATAACCCTGAATGCTGCGCGGTCCGGAATACCGGGTTCGGCCAGGACACCAGTGTCCATTCTGGCTAGGGAGATCCTGCAATATGCCGGGAATATTGAAGAAGCTTTGAAAATTGCCGAAACCAGGGGGACCTTTATTTCAGAATCCTTTCTGATAGGATCGGCGAAGGACCGGAAAGCCGTCATCATCGAGAAGACCCCGTTTGAAACCGTACTTTTGGCAACCACTGGCGATCAGATCACCTGCACCAACCATTTTCAATCGGCCGCTTTTGCCAATGATCCGGAAAACGCTGTGAGTATAGCAGAAACTCCCTCTTTGTACCGGCAGAAAAGGCTTCAGCAATGCCTTTCCCGGCTGAGTCCTGTCAATCTGGCCGATGCAGCGTCAATACTTCGCAACCCACTGGGCATCAATGATTCTGAACTTGGATTAGGGAATGAAAAAGCTGTGAACCAATTTATTGCCCACCATTCCGTCATCTTCATGCCGGAGCAAAGAAAGGTATGGGTTTCCACCGGGCCATGGCAATCGGGTCAATACATATGTTATAACCTGTATGATATTTTTAGTACCTTTGCATCACGGGATTCAGCCCATACCGTGAGGGATGGATCACAAACCATACCGGCCGATCCCTTTGCGGAAACGGAAGCTTTCAGAAAATTCCTGCATTACAGGAAATTAAAGCAGGATATTCAGGATGCAATGAATGGAAAGGATAAACAGATGCCTGACAGAGCGGTCGTTGACACCTTTCTGACCACCAATCCCGGTTATTGGGAAGTGTATCATCTGGCAGGTGACTGGCTGGCTTTGCATGGCAAATGGGAAGAAGCGGTCCATACTTATCAGAAAGCGCTGAGATGTCAGATACCCCGGAAAAACGACCAACTTACGGTAATCCGAAAGCTGGTGGAAAGTAAAGTCGAACTTGATAAGGAAAGAAAATGAAATTCAAATTGATATATCCCAAATGGGATAAACTGGAAGGGCAAACCACATTCAACCTTCCGCCCCACGGACCAGTCGTTATGGCCGCCGATCTGCCCGGTTATGTCGAGGTAGACTTTTCGGATGAGAATGTTCAGGAACTTGACTTCGATGATTCTCCTGATTTTGTGGGGATTTCCATGATGCTTACCACACAGGTGAAGCGGGGATGGGAGATTGCCGACCATTATCGCTCCATGGGTAAAAAGGTGATCTTTGGTGGCATATCTACCATGTTGCATGCAGAAGAAACCATGCAGCACGCCGACTCCGTGTTTTTAGGAGAGGTGGAAGGCCGGCTGGCACAGGTCTTTGATGATTTCAGAAAAAACGACCTGAAGAAGATATACAACTATATGAACAAGCCTCCGGACATGAACCTGATTGGCCCTGCCAGAAGGGATATTCTAGGCAAGGACCTTTACTATCACAAAGGGTTCAGGATGGTTGATCTGTTTCATGCGAGCCGGGGCTGCATCTACGATTGCTATCCCTGTGCCGTCCGTTACCTTGGAGGCAGGGGTTTCAGGCCCAGGCCCATTGATCGTGTGGTAGAGGAACTTTCACAGATGGACAATAACCGGCTCTTCATTGTCGATAATTCCCTGGCGCTCGACACCGAATGGGAGAAAGAACTTTTCAGGGCTATGATCCCACTTAAGAAAAAATGGGTCAGCCATACCATTGAAGATAAAAATGATGTACTTGATCTTGCCGCGCAGGCCGGGGCATGGTATGTTTACCAGGCCGTTTTTGATACCTCTGATTATATCCGCAACCGTATCAAACAATATCACGATTACGGCATTGCGGTCGAAGGAACCATCCTGCTGGGACTGGACAACCAAACTGAAGATGATATCAAGCGCCTGATTGATTTCCTCCTGGAGATCGATCTCGACCTGGCTGAATTCACTGTCCTGGCCCCCTTCCCCCACACCAAAGCATACAATGACCTGATCAAGCAGGGAAGGATATTTGATTTCGACTGGAACCATTACAACGCCGGGAAAGTGGTTTATCATCCGAAACATATGAGCGCAGAAAGACTTGCGGAACTTTATCAGTATGCATGGGATACTTTTTACAAGGATGAGCCGCAAACCATGAAGATGTTCAACCTGATCAACCGCGTGGTGACGAGAGAACTGGAGGACGGAACTTATACTCCCCGCCGGCGTGATCTGGCAGACCAGAGTTTCGGCCAGAAAGTCCTGAATGTCGCCTGATCTGAATTAACCCAAAATATCTCTTATCGCTTCCACTTCCCCCTTTCATTCATGGAAACCAACTTAACCTTCAATCGTTACATGGATCAATACTATGAGTTCCCCGGACTTTGGGATAGTCCTTCAAAGTGCGGCCTCAGGGTGATCCGGCGCAAGGACGGCAAAGTATTGGTCATTGCCACCGAATTATATCGTCAGAATCCCGGAACCTCCGTGACCGACTGGTGTCCGAAACTTGCCACCAGGATCATGAAGGAACTCCACGCCTCTCCGGAAAAATTCATCTTCATCGAACATTCTCCGGACATGGGCAGCAAGCTGACATTCTACGGCGAAACCTTCGATCTGGTATCCTTTGAATGGGACGGAAATGATTTTGATCGTCCAAAATGGCAGCGGATTACTATCGATCAGGTGGATGCTATGCTGAACGAATGAAATTTCAAAAGGGCCTTGTCCCTGTTTTTTTTTGGCTCATTGCCTGTGCTGTCGCATGGAAACCATCGCCGGCTCAACCCGTGCTTCGATCCTCCATAACCGGAACTGTGGCAGACCGCCAGACCCAGGCTCCCGTTCCGGGGGCTACCGTCATCATCCATGAGTCTGACCCCGTGATCGGTGCAACTACCGATGAGCAGGGAAATTTTGTGATCCGTCATGCAGCCATCGGGAATTACAGGCTGGAAATCTCCTGTCTGGGTTATCAGAAAATTTTGACAGAATTCATCACCATCACTTCAGGAAAGCAATCACCCATCCGGATCTTTCTGGACGAATCCATTCTTGAAATTCCCGAAGTAGAAATCCGCGCCGGTTACCAGAAAAACAGGCCAATCAATAAGATGGCAACGGTGAGCGCAAGGTCCTTCAGTGTGGATGAAACCTTCCGGTTTGCCGGCAGTTATAATGATCCGGCACGTATGGTGGCAAATTTTGCAGGAGTTACCAGCGGAATAGACAATCGCAACGATATCATTGTCAGAGGGAATTCACCCGTCGGACTCCAATGGAGAATTGACGATATGGAGATACCCAATCCCAACCATTTTGCCGCGGTAGGGACGACCGGCGGGCCTGTTACCCTGCTCAACAATAACCTTGTCACCAATTCAGATTTCCTTACCGGTACCTTTCCTGCACAATACAGCAATGCCATGGCCGGGATTTTCGACCTTAAAATGAGGACCGGAAATATCAGCCATCGGGAATATTGGTTTGGTCTTGGCTGGAATGGTATCGAGTTCGGCACCGAAGGCCCTATTTCATCATCCCATGGTGCTTCCTACCTCTTCTCCTACCGGTATTCCCCCTTGCAATTGCTTGATCAATTGGGAATACGGCTGGACCTGGTCCCACAGTACCAGGATATCAACCTGAAAATCAATCTCCCCACCCGGAAAACGGGTACCTTTACGCTGACCGGAATTGGCGGGTTGAGTTTCATTCAGTTTTTTGATGAAGGCAAAGATGCAGGTCAATGGCTTTTTCCGGATTATGGCGAAAACCTTTCCAACGGTTCCGACCTGGGTGTTGCCGGCTTGAGCCATCAGATTTTTCCGGCCAAAGACCTGGGAATAAAAACGATGTTTTATATTGTAGGATCCCGGACACGCACATCTGTCGATACCTTTTCGCTCGCAGATCCCATACCATCCGGCTGGGCCGGTGAACTATCCAAGGAAGTCAAATATTCATTCTCTGCGCGGTTAACCAAAAGACTCAGTCCCCAGCACACATTCGCTACCGGACTTTATTATGACCATTTCCGAATGGCTTTCCATGACAGTGTAAGGATTGACGGACAATTTCAGCTTCAAACCGACGCCCGGGAAAAAATGTCCCTCTGGCGCACCTGGATCCAATGGCAGTACCAGCGAAAAAGATTAAATATTACTGCCGGAATGAATGGTTCCTTGCTGACCCTGAACCAATCATGGTCGGCAGAACCCAGGCTCGGGATTCAATGGAATGTGGCAGAACGTCACATCCTTACTTTTGGGGCCGGTCTTTTCAGCCAGGTCCAGCCCCATGTCATCTATTTTGTACGATCCGAAAAGAGTCCGGAAAGCACCCAATGGAACCGAAACCTAGACATGACACGGGGTGTACAGTGCGTTTCAGGTTATGAATTTGCCTGGAAAGAAGACCTAAGGCTAAAAACAGAGCTGTTTTATCAATATTTATGGAACGTTCCTGTCAGCCGGGAATACCCACATTATTCACTCCTCAACCAGGGACATGAATTTTTCCTGGGCCGCCAATATGCCGGGACCCTGCAGAACAACGGCGCTGGCCGAAACTATGGCCTGGAGATCACCCTGGAGCGCTTTTTCAGGAAAAACTTTTTTTTCCTGATCACCGGATCGCTGGTGAAATCTTCTTATCAAGGCAATGCGACAACATGGAGGACTACCGCTTTTGATGTGGGATTTGCCGTCAATGCTGCCGGTGGATATGAATTTGTGGTCGGAAAAAAAAGATGGGGGGTTATGTCGCTGGGCTTCCGGGCAACCTGGGCCGGAGGCAATCCATACATCCCTTTCGATCAGGAGGCCACGGTGGAAGCCGCCAGCCCTGTATACGACTGGGATGAAGCCTATCTCCGGCGATTTCCTGATTACCGGAGAATGGCCCTCCGGTTTGGGATCCGCCGAAACCTCCCCCGGTTTAACTTGGAATTCATCCTCGATCTGCAATACCGTACCAGTTTTTCCAACATCGCCCTTCAACGAATAAACCCGACTACCGGCGAGATTCGTGATTTTTTCAACACTTCCCTGTTTCCCATGGCCACCTGGCGGGGTCAGTTTTAAAATAACCATTACCTTTGTCAGTCCTAACTCCTGAAAATGAGAAAACTTTCACCCCATACCTTTCACATCCCCGTACTCGGGATCGGTTATTCCATCGATACCCCTGCTAAAGTTGCCCACCTGGGAATCAATTCGGTAGTTTCCCTTCTCGACGATATGCTTATGGAAAAAATGCGTGAATTCCATAGCCGCAGACTGAAACTGCCCTTTCAGCCGATTCCTGAGAAATCTGAAGACTGCAGGGCCAAAAGAATTACCGCCTACCTTAATCTGCTCGATCTGATGGTCAAACAAAAGATGGCTGACCTTAAAGCATCGCTGGAACAGAAACAGGAAGCCATCAACCAGTATTTCGAATCCCTGCATGAAAAATCGATTATCCGGCAGAAATTTGAGACCCTGCGAAATCAATGGAACCATTGTGATTTCCGGGCCTGGATGCTGGAAAACCTGACACCGGGAGCCATTGATGTCAACATCATGACCAAAGTGGACAAAGAAAACTACTCCGACAATCAAAAATTACCGGTACAGTTCAACGATGGTCATGCTGCATTACGAGGATTCGCCAATAGCAACCTTGACTCATCCGTGGTATTTTCCGCCGGATTAAACCCCGCACTATATCAGTACCTTACCACCTTCGATGACTTCTTTCCTCAGGAAGATCATTCCCTGAAGAAGAAAATCATTTTAAAAGTCAGTGATTTCCGTTCTGCCCTGATCCAGGGTAAATACCTTGCAAAAAAAGGGCTGTGGGTATCGGAATTCAGAATTGAATCCGGGCTGAATTGCGGCGGTCACGCTTTTCCGACCGACGGGCATCTTTTGGGACCCGTACTCGAAGAGTTTCGTGCCAAAAGGGAAGAGCTTACCAGCCTCCTTTTTGAATTGTACAGCTCAGCGCTCAGGAGCCTTGGTAAACCCTGCCCGGCAACCCCGCTGCCACTGAATATCTCCGCACAGGGCGGTGTTGGAACCTCGGAAGAACATGAATTTCTGCTGGACCATTATCAACTCGATTCTGTCGGCTGGGGTACCCCTTTCCTCCTGGTGCCGGAAGCCGTCAACGTGGACGAACATACCCTTTCGTTGCTCTGCGATGCCGGTGAAGATGATATCGTCCTGAGCAATATCAGTCCGCTGGGAATCCCTTTTCACAATCTGAGAGGAAATACCAAGGATATGGAGAAAGAGGCCTTCATCCTCGGGAACACACCGGGAAATCCCTGTCCGAAAAAATATGCCGCCCTGAATCACGAATTTGGTGATAAAACCCTATGCACTGCCAGCCGGAAATATCAGCGGCTTAAACTGGACGAACTGGCCCAAAAAGAACTTCCGGAGGAAGAATATAACCGGGAATCCGGAAGGATAACAGAGAAATCCTGTATTTGCGTAGGCCTTGGTACCGCAGCCCTGCTGGTCAATGGACTGGACACGAAAATCGAAAACACCGGAGTCTCCGTCTGTCCTGGCCCCAATATGGCCTATTTTTCGAAAAAGGCCACCCTGAGCGAGATGATAGACCATATCTACGGCCGGATCAACCTGATCATGCATAATAAACGTCCCCATATGTTCGTCAAGGAATTGTCACTATATCTTGACTGGTTGAGGACAAAAGTCACAGAAGATACAACCGTATCCAATGAGCGGTCATCAGAGAATTTTTCAGCGATTATAGCCAACCTTGAATACGGAATCAATTATTATATGCGCTTGTTCGGTGAACTCACCCATCATTTCAGTGCCCAGAAAGCGGGTATCCTTGACACCCTGACTCAGATGCAAGCGGAATTAATGGATATCAGTGAATTAAGGCTACAAACGACTGTTTAGCACATGGGCCCGGGTGCAGATAGGATCAAACTCCCCCCCTACTGGCTGGTGGCCTCTTTGGATCGCTTCCGGAAAGGATTGCTTCAACTAAACCGAAGATTGTTCCCGGGAAACGTCGTTTTATATGAATATTTTCAATACTTCTGGATGCTACCTGCCCTATATGTCGCAGCCCGGCTGGATATCGCGTCACGGTTGAAGGAGAGGCCCCAGGATGCAGAAGAGATTGCATTGGCAACAGGTTGCACCACCGAGGGGATTCGTCGCATCATGCGGGCGCTGTCCGGTCAGGGTATCTTTGCCTGCACAAAAGACGGCAAATACCGCTTAAACCGTTTGTCTCGTCCGCTTCTTTCCGGCCCGGGCTCACTCCGCGATATGATCCTGCACCACCTGGGACCGATCAACCGGGAGTTGTTGAACCACCTTGAACTGGCTGTTCGTACAGGGGAAGACCCATTCAATCATCTTCACGGCAAAGGTATTTATGATTATCTCCGTGACCACCCGGAAGAGTATGCCCTCTTTGACCGTTCGATGACCAATCTCTCCGACCTCAGCATCGCCCCGATCCTGAATGCCTTTAATTTTTCCGGTTACGAAACAATTGCTGATATTGGCGGAGGCGAAGGCACTTTGCTGGCCAATATCCTCCGAAAACATCCGAAATGCTCCGGCATTCTCTTTGATACCCCTGAAGGACTGGCAAAAGCGCCTGTCCATTTGCAGAAAATGGAGGTGTTTGAACGAATCAAAATAATGGAGGGCGATTTCTTTTCGGGAGCGCCGGCAAACGCCGGACTTTATATACTGAAGAATATCATACATAACTGGAATGATCAGGACTGTATCCGGATCCTCGGAAATATTCAGCGTCAGATGCCGGATAACGGTAAAGTAATGATCATAGAAATGATCATTCCGGAAGGCAATAAATCCTCATTCTCAAAACTTCTGGATATCCAGATGCTGGTTAGTATGAAGGGCGGTAAGGAACGAACCGTAAGGGAGTTTCGGGACCTGATGTCGGAAAGCGGATTATCCAGACCCAGGATCATCCCCACCATCGCCCCGCTGGCACTTATTATCGCCGGAAAGGCCTGATATACAATGCATAACCTGCTATCGGCCATAAAAAAGGAGGCAATACTGCTGATCCGCGATTTACCAGGGCTTCTTATCCTTTTTTTGATGCCGGTTTTACTGATGTTTGTCGTTACCGTCGCCCAGGTAAATGTCATAAAAAATGAAACAGCCGGCACAGAGATACTATGGGTGGATGAGGTCAGCAGCGCTTTCTCTGTGGCGCTTTTTCAGCAAATCGATTCTTCGGGTTACCTACAACCTGTCGCCTCTATTAATCAAATCCCTGTTAATGCCGCAGTGGCATCCTCCCTGGTGGAAAAAGGCAGTTATCAGTTCGCGATCATTCTGCGTGAAAATGGCAACCAACTATACCTGCTGATCGACCCGGCTGTTCAGGCACGACAACAAAACATCGTTGTTAACTCGCTGAATTTCATTATCAAAACAACACAGGCAAGTTTGAGGATCAGGGAGATGCTTTCAGGCATACCTGAACAGGCCCGACCAGCAGTAGTTCAGATGCTGGGAGACCCCGGGAAAAACCATCTGGAAATTACCGCGATCATTGCAGGCCCGGATCCGGAAAATTTTCGGCCAACCTTACTGCAAAACACTCTGCCAGGATTTATCCTGTTCGCCATGTTTTTCATTGTCATTCCCCTGTCGGGTAGCATGATCAGCGAAAAAACCGGCGGCTCCTTTATTCGGCTGAAATCTTTCCCGACGGGTTTGTCCCAACTGATTGCCGGAAAAGTGATCATTTTCCTGCTGGTCTGTCTTTTACAATTTTTAATGATGATGGCCCTCGGCGTTAAAGCATTTCCG
>CAYLVY010000021.1:0-10752 GCA_964387205.1 uncultured Draconibacterium sp. | reverse complement strand
GCCTGGTTTGACTATCCGCCCCTGGAGACTGGGCTTCATGGTGCCGCCATCGCATTTGTGACGGTCTGCGCGGCGTTAACCGCTGTCGGCTTCGGAATACTGACCGGAACCTTTGCCTCTTCCCATAACCAGGCTGCTCTTTTCGGTTCTGTCATGGTGGTAATGCTCGGGGTGATCAGCGGGACATTTTTCCCTATTCACCTCCTGCCTGAACCAATCCGTTTTCTCAGCCTCTTTTCACCTGTAAGATGGGGGATCGATAATTACCTGACAATCTTTGTCAGAAACGGCTCCTTTGACCATCTGCTCCCCTGGTTGGGGTTGCAACTCCTCTTTTTTGGTTTGGCAATAACCATCAGCATTGTTAAATTTGCAAAATGGAACTGATTCGCCAAAAATAATGGCCTGCCTATGAAAGAGAAAGACGGATTCATCGATTACCCTGATCAACAGATGATCCTCTATGTGGAGAAAGAGGATGGCACCTACGGGCCCATGCAGACCGGTTCGTACATTTCTGCGCATTATATCGACGATTACAAACTCAAACGGAGAAACCTGGAACAAACACTCCGGGAGCAACTGCTGGCCAACAGTATCAGCATCGTCAAATATTATATGGTGCTGGAAGACCTGACCATCACGGAACTTGCCTCCAGGGCAGGTGTGCGGAAATCTACCGTAAAAAAGCACCTTTCACCTGAAGGATTCGGAAAGGCCACTGCCGGTGAGATCATCCGGTATGCTAAAGTGTTCAATATCAATCCGGGTGAACTATTTCAGATAAACCTGCTTCAAACCCGGGATGGCTTCATTCCAGCCCACCTGAATGTCGATTCCTCTGAGCTGGTAGAACTCCTGCATCAACCATCCCAAAACCCCTATGTTACTCTTACCAAACTTTTAGCTCGAACAGATGATCATTCCTGATTATAAACACCAGATGGGCGCCCATTGCGAATCGGGAACCATTGCATCACTGTTGCGGTACCATGGATTGGACATTTCAGAACCTCTGGTGTTCGGCATTGCAGGCGGGATTTTCTTTGCCTATTTTCATAAGGCAAAGTCTTTCTCCTTCCCCACTTTTATCCTGAGGAACAAACCGGGAGAAATCCGGAAAAACCTTACAAAAAGATTGAATATCGGCTTTCAGACATACAGTTTCAGGGATATCGTGAAAGGGTTCTCTGTCCTTGACAGTTTAGTGGAGAGACAAATTCCTGTTGCCTGTCAGGTTGATTTTTTTTACCTTGATTATGTACCATCCTGGGAACGTGTACATATCAACGTGCATTTCCTCGTGGTCATCGGAAAGGAGGAAAACCGTTACATCATCAGCGATGCCTATTTTCCGGAAGTCGTTTCCACACAAAAAACTTCCCTCGAAAAAGGCCGGTTCCCGGGTGGCAATATGTCGCCCGACGGATTTATTTTTCACGTCACCCAAACCCCTTCGCCTGAAACCGATCTGGCCCCGGCCATTATCAAAGGGATCCGAAAAGCCTCTTTTAATATGCTGAAGATCCCCATTCCCTTCCTCGGGATCAAAGGTATGCGCCTGATGGCAAGAAAATTGCCTGAGTGGCCGAAATTCGCCCGCGATACCGAACATCTGTCCCATGAAATAATGAAAATCAATATTTTGCTGGAAGACCAGGGAACCGGAGGAGCAGGTTTCCGTTACATGTATGCCACTTTCCTGCAACAGGCGGCGACCATTACCGGAATTGCAGCATTGAAAGGTCTTTCGGAAGAGCTGATGATCATAGGCGACGGGTGGAGAGAGATATCGCTCTTTACCGCCCGGATTGGAAAAAACCGGGATCTTGGCCCCGAAAAACTCCGGCATCTTGGTGAAATGATATCAGGGATGGCAGATGCAGAAGAACGCTTCTTCCGTGCCTTATCCAAAACAGTATGACGAAAACTTGCGATATGACTACTCCATCAGAAGAATTAAAAACAGAAATAAAAAAATTGATACTTGAGTCATTGGAAATCAATGACATAGATCCTGATCAAATTGATGATGAAGAACATCTGTTCAGTGGTAATAATACGTTGAAACTAACCTCCGTGGATGCCATTGAAGTTATTATGGCCATTCAGCGCCACTATGGGTTCAGGATTACCGACCAGAACCTGGCCAGGGAGGTGATCCGATCGATCAACAGCATCGCGGGTTTCGTCTCTGAACAACAAAACCTGCGGGATCAATAAACCACTTCAGGATTGAACAATTCATATCTCACCGCCGGCGCCTCCTTAGGAAATTTGTTCAGGCTGCTTCACCGGAATCACCGGAATATTTCTGCCTCCTCCCTCCCAAGAATCCTCTTCCTGGCCCAAAGTGCCATCTGGTCAACCGTTTTCAGCACTATTGAACACTTGCGTTACTCCGGCCGGATCAAATCCTGGAATTATCCCGGAGATCCACTTTTTATTGTCGGACACTGGCGGACCGGTTCCACCTATCTCCATCAGTTGCTGAGCCTGCACCCCGCCCTGCATGCCCCGACCCTGCTGCAGGTAGCCATTCCCAACGGTTTTATCGTAGGAGAACCCTTTTATAAACCGGTTTTCAAAACACTGCTCAGTGACCACCGGCCTATGGACAACGTGAAAATGGGCATGAATGAGCCACAGGAGGAAGAGTATGCATGGTTGCGTTTGCTGCGGGGCTCCCCGCTGGAGAAAGTAGTTTTTCCGGAACACAGCTCTTTTTTCCTGAACAATGCAGTATCTTTTGGTCCGGAAGGCAGGTCTGCTGCTGAATGGGAAACCGTGATCAAAGGGTGGTTCAGGAAATTATCCGGCTTTTCGGGTAAAAGGATCATATCGAAAAATCCTTTCAACTCTTTCCGGATTTTCTGGCTGAAAAGTATCTTTCCGGAAGCAAGGTTCATCCATATTGTCAGGCATCCGTACAAAGTGATCCCCTCTTCCATCCACATGTGGACCATTATCAGCCGGCAAAACAGCCTTTCAGGGAGAACCATGGAACCATCCATAGAAGAAATCTCCCGATTCTACAACCTTACCCTCCGGAAAACGGAGGAAGAAAGTGCTCATTTATCTAAAGATGAAATGATTACTATCAGGTTTGAAGATCTGCTCCGGCAGCCCCTGAATGTCTTATCCGATCTTTGTGAACAAGTAAAACTGCCGGTATCAGATCTGTTTACAGCGCAGGTGCTTCGCTATTCATCCGGCCTGAGCAAATATCAGAACAACAGTTATTTTTTGACTAATGAAGACAAGCAACTCATAAACCGGCATCTTTCCTGGTTTATGGAAAAGATGGATTACCACCAAGAATATTGATCAAAATGAATACCGAAAACTTCTTTCCGCCTATTGAGCGTGCTTCTCTGAGGGAAATCCGGGAACTGCAGAATGTGCTCCTCCGTAAAACCATGAACTATCTCGGGAAACGCTCTCCTTTCTACCGGCAACTTTTCCGGCAACACGGGATCAATCCTGCGCTGGTCCGCGGAGTGGAAGATCTTGTTCATATTCCGGTGACCACCAAAGATGATCTGCAGCACAGGAACCAGGATTTTATGTGTGTGCCGCGGGAGAAGATCATCGATTACATCACTACTTCGGGCACACTGGGTGATCCGGTAACGTTTGCCATGACAGAGAAGGACCTCCGACGGCTTGCCTATAATGAAGCCATTTCCTTTACCTGTGCCGGAGGAAAGCCATCCAGCATTTACCAACTGATGACGACTATTGACCGCCGCTTTATGGCCGGACTGGCTTACTTTCTGGGCATCAGAATGATGGGAGCCGGGGTAGTGCGCGTCGGCAATGGCATTCCGGAACTTCAATGGGACACGGTCAGAAGGATCAAACCCGATTGGGTGGTGACGGTACCCTCTTTTATTCTGAAAATCATCGATTACGCCGAACAAAACGACCTCGATTTTCGCAATTCCAGCATTCGCAGCGCCATGTGTATTGGTGAACCCCTGAGGAACCCCGATTTCAGCCTTAATACCCTGGGACGCCGGATACACGAAAAATGGCCGTTGCAACTTTGCTCCACATACGCTTCCACTGAAATGGGTACCAGTTTTACCGAATGTCCGGAAGGCATTGGCGGACATCACCATCCGGAACTCATTATTGTGGAATTCCTGAATGATCAGGATCAACCGGTTAAAGAAGGTGAACCCGGCGAGGTGACCATCACAACCCTGGGAGTAGAAGCAATGCCCCTGTTAAGGTTTAAAACCGGTGATGTATGTGATTATCATTCAGAGCCCTGCCTATGCGGCAGAAATACTCTGCGCCTCGGCCCCGTAATCGGCAGAAAAAACCAGATGATCAAATTTAAGGGAACGACCATATACCCCCCTGCCCTGTACGACATCCTGGACAATATTGAATCCATATCCAACTACATTGTTGAAGTTTACACCAATCAACTCGGAACCGATGAGATCAAGATTTACCTGAGCGGAAATGCCCCTCTCGAAGAACGCGAAAAAGATATCAAAGACCACTTCAGGGCAAAACTCAGGGTGGCACCGCATTTCGAGTTTCTGCACTCGGAAACCCTGCTGAAAATACAATTACCGGAATGCAGCAGAAAACCAATAAAGTTCATCGATAAAAGAGAGAAAAGCTGAGTGAAAAACAATTTATGATTTTCCACAATTCTTTACTACTTTTGTCGCTTAGAATAAGTCTGACTAAAATCCTGAAATTCCATGAAAAGTATGAAATCATCCCTGATCCTGTTACTGGCGTTGGTGACCGGAACATTAACCTATGGGCAAAAACTGAAATCGGGCAGCCTTGCACCCCTGAAAGGCCAGAAATCCATGAATGTTGAGTATGATTACAGTCAAATGAAGGTTGGTAAAAAAACACTGGAGCAGTATGAATCTGAAGGTGTGGCCGACAGGAATAAGAAGGAACCCGGAAGCGGGGATCAATGGTTGTTAAAATGGAAATCGGATCGTACGGAGAGGTTTCAGCCTACATTTGAACGCAACTTCAATGAAAAAACAGAAGAAGCAGGTTTAACGCTTAAACCCGGTGATCAGCAGGCCCAATATACGATGAAGATTAAAATTCCCTTCTTCGAACCGGGATTCCAGAGTGGTGTTGGCCCGAGTAAACCGGCCCAGATCCACATGGTCGTCGAGGTGGTCGAAACAGCAGATCCTTCAAAAGTTATTGCGACCATTGACTATCCTAAAATTCCAAGTATCAACATGATGGGTTATGACTTTGATGCAGGCTCACGGGTGCAGAGTTGTTTTGACCGGGCCGGCGGCAACCTCGGAAAATTCTTTTTAAAGAATGGCCTGAAATAACCGATCAGCGCACTTTTACTCCCTGGCAGAAGGTATGTTTCACCTTCGCACCGGGCAATGCCTCGAAGGGGATGGACATCAGGTCTTCGTCCAGAACGATGAAGTCAGCGTCCTTTCCGGTTTCGAGGCTTCCTTTTTTCTTTTCCAGAAAGCCAGCCCTGGCGGCCCAGATAGTGATGGAACGTAACGCCTCCTCTCTGCTCAGGGCATTATCCATTTGAAATCCTCCATCCGGTTTACCATTCAGACTGCGCCGGGCCACCGAAGCATAAAATGTGTATAAAGGCGAAATATGTTCGATCGGGAAATCGGTACCATTAGGCAACCAACCATTTTGCGACAATAATTCCTTCAAAGCATAAGCGTGCCGGATCCTCACAGGGCCAAGCCTCTCATCGGCCCAATCCATATCCGACGTCGCATGGGTAGCCTGGACCGAAGGAATGATGGAGTAATCCGCGAAATAGTGCATATCGGCCGGATCAACTACCTGGGCATGCTCAATCCGCCAGCGAAGATCATTTTTTCCTTTCAGGTATTCTGCATAGGCCTGAAGCACCATACCAACGGCAGCGTCTCCAATACAATGCGTATTCACCTGATAACCATTTTTTAATGCCAGATCACACACCTTTCTGACTGAATCCTGACTGGTAACGGTCAAACCCAACTGACCCGGTGCATCCGAATAGGGCTCTTTCAGTCGTGCCGTCCGGCTTCCCAGACTACCATCGGCATATAATTTTAAGGAACGTACCTCAAGTTTGTCGGTGGAATATATACCCCTGTCGACAAACCGTTCCAGATTTTCCTGGTTGGGAGTGAGCATGGCGTAAAGATGGATCTGGATTTTACCGCTTTTCTGCAATGAATCAAGATGAACGATCTGACCATAGTCAAGCCCTGCGTCCGTCACCGAGGTCAGGCCCACTTCAAAACATCGGTCCTGTGCTTCAATCAGCAACCTTTCCATTTCTTCTCCCCGGGGTTCAGGTACTACAGATCGCATATGGTCGGCTGCCTTTTCGCTCAGAATTCCGGTAAGGACCCCATTTCTAACCCCTGCCTCCCCTGTTGCAAAATCCGCTGCATTCCGGACACCGGCCAAATTCATGGCAACCTGATTAGCCAACACCACATGCCCATCGATACGGATCAGCATCACCGGATTCTCCGGAAATAAGCGGTTCAACTCCGAATTGTCAGGAAATGTTTTATCTGCCCATAAATTCTGGTCCCATCCCCGTCCTACCACCCATTGGCCGGTGGTATGTTGCCTGGCGGAAATACGGTCGGTCACCTCTTTAAAGGATAAGGAGCCAACCAGGTCAATATACTGCAAACCCAAGGCATACCCTCTGAAATGGCTGTGAGGGTCGATAAATCCGGGATAAATAAACTTTCCCCTGAGGTCCAGTACAGAGTCTGATTCATATTTATTCAGGATACTGCTGATCGTACCGGAGGCTACTATTTTGCCGTCCAGTACCGCCATGGCCTCCGCTTTGGTGAACAACGAGTCAACAGTATAAATTGTACTGTTCAATACCAGTAAATCCGCTTTCTCCTTCATATTCCGGCAGGAATTAGTGATGAAAATACCCGAGGACAATAAAATCAGCAATATTTTTCTCATATAAACCACTGGTTTTATGTTGTTTCGACAAAAGTAAAAACAAATTTTAACAACCCTTGACTTTTATTAAAAGGTTTTCTTACTTTTGTATCAGTCAAACTAACCATATTCATGAATTATAAATCTATTAACCCTAGATTTATTATTGTTTTCACTGTTATTCTGGCAGCAGCCTTTGTCAGGTTGTTACCACACTGGCCAAACTTTACGCCCATTGCAGCCATGGCGCTATTTGCCGGCACCTATTTCGACAGAAAGCATTACGCTTTCGCCCTTCCGATCGCCGCGATGTTCATAAGCGATCTCGTTATAGGCCTGCACGCCAACATTCCTGCCGTGTATCTGAGTTTTGCCATTATGGTAATCATTGGTATGACCATCCGTAACAAGGTTCGTGTCGGGACGGTTGTGCTGGCTTCTTTGTCGTCATCGGTTATCTTTTTCCTGGTAACCAACTTTGCCGCCTGGCTGGCCAGCCCCTTCTACCCACAAACCATGGCCGGGCTCACACAATGCTATATTGCAGGCCTGATGTTCTTCCAGGACAGCTCCTACGGTTTGTCATTCTTTATGAACGACGTGATAGGCACACTGTTCTTCAGTTCATTGTTCTACGGCGCCTTCTTTCTTGCCCAGATGAGGTTCCCCGTGCTGGACAAAGCCCGTTTCTGAAGAATAACAGCAGCTCCGCTATTGCGGGCAGAACCATCAGGTTCGGAAAGCATTAAAAATCGTTAGCACCATTGAATCAGATTCAATGGTGCTTTTTCGTAAATTTGACCACTCCCTCAAGGAGTTGATGGAAAACAGCATCGATGCCGGGGCTTCCGCCATCACTATTTCCATCAGGGAAGCAGGGAAAAACCTGATCCAGGTTACCGATAACGGTTGCGGAATGTCGGAAAGAGATGCCCGGATGAGTTTCGAACGACATGCCACCTCAAAAATTAAAACCAGCGATGACCTGCTGAAAATCAGGACACTGGGCTTCCGCGGCGAAGCGCTGGCTTCCATTGCCTCCATCGCACAGGTGGAACTCAAAACCAAAAGGGTTGAAGATGAAATCGGTACACAAATATTGGTTGAAGGAGCCGACCTGAAAAGCCAATCACCGGTGCAGTGCCCTGATGGTACCACAGTGATGGTCAAAAACCTCTTTTTCAATGTACCGGCTCGTCGTAACTTTCTAAAATCCAATACGATCGAACTCAAACACCTCCTGGAGGAGTTTTTCAGGGTGGCACTCGTTACACCCGAGGTCAGTTTTACCTTTTACAACCAGGAAAAAATCCTGTATAAAATTGCACCCGGTAACCTTAAACAACGTATCCTGAGTCTTTTCGGCAACTCATTTGCCCAGCGACTGATCCCGGTGGAACAACAGAGTGACCTGGTCGTTATCAACGGTTTCATTGGAAAACCGGAGTTTGCAAAAAAAACCAGGGGTGAACAATATTTCTTCACCAACGGCAGGTTCATGCGAAGCCCATACCTGAACCATGCCGTAGAACAGGCTTTCAGGGAACTTATCCCCGGCGACGCCTATCCCCTCTATTTTTTATACCTTGAAGTTGATCCGCAAACCATCGATGTCAATATTCATCCAACGAAAACGGAAATCAACTTCCAGGACACAAAACACATTTATGCCATCCTCCATGCGGCCGTCCGTCAATCCATCGGCAGGTTCAACCTGGCTCCTGCCCTCGATTTTGAAGCTGAATCAAGCCTGAATGTTCCTCAGTTGCCACCCGGTTATCTGCCAAAACAACCTGAAATAAAAATCAATCCGGATTATAACCCCTTCGAAAAAAAGACCAACCCTCAGCCCTCTTTTCACTTTCCCGCTTCCACTCCGGAAATTAAACGGAAATGGGATGATTTGTTCAGTAACACCTCCCGGGAACACCCGTCGGACCCGCTGAAACCATTCCCGTCCCTTCCCGAGCCTGAAAACAGCCCTTCCTGGCCCGATATAGCGAAGGAAAACAAAACCGGTATCCAGGTGCAAAATAGTTTCATCCTTACCCACACCCGAACAGGTATCGTCATCATCGATCAGCAAAATGCCCATGAACGGATTTTGTATGAACGGTTTTCCAAAGCGCGGGAACATTATGAATTCGCCAGCCAGCCCATGATGTTTCCGCAAACGGTCAACCTCTCCCCCGATAAAGCAGCGCTTTTCCTCGATTGGCAGGAGAATTTCAGGGAAATGGGGTTTGAGATCAGCGAATTCGGGAACGGTTCTTTTGTCATCCATGCCTTTCCTTTCCAGGTACAGGCAACCGATGCGGTAAGCCTGTTCGAAACCATTCTGGATGGACTTTCTCAACCATCACCGGAAAAATCCGTGAACCAAAAACTCTCCCTGGCCCGTACCCTTGCGAAAAAACTCGCCATAAAAAGGGGGAAAGCGCTGCACCAGACTGAAACTGATGCCATCATCGAAAACCTTTTTGCCTGCGATGCACCCGATTTTTCACCGGATGGGAAACCTACCATGGTAATCGTTTCTTTTGACGAATTATACAGAAAACTTAAAATATACGGCTAACCTCAACCTCCTATGCAACAGTACAGTCCTGCCGGTTTCAGCCTGCTTCCGCCGGTGGTGAAGAACCTTCTGATCATCAACGGTTTATTCTTCCTCGCAACCAACTCCTTCGAATCGGCCTTCGGTATCGACCTCACTGATATCCTGGGACTACACTATTTCCGATCCGATCTCTTCCGCCCGCACCAGTTGGTGACGTACATGTTCCTTCATGCCAATTTTCAACATATCCTGTTCAACATGTTCGCCCTGTGGATGTTTGGCTATCTGCTGGAAAATGTGTGGGGTTCAAAGCGTTTTCTGGTCTATTATCTGATAACCGGAATCGGTGCCGGACTGGTCCAGATATTTGTACTGCACTTAGACCTTTCATCCATCAAATCTGCTGCTGACAGTTATGCCGCAGAGCCTACCCTTGACGGATTCGTCGGTTTTGTCAAATCTCATTTCCCAAACTTTTATGAAGGTGAAGGCACCATCCGTACCTTTATCTCACAATGGTCAGTGTCGCCAGGATCACCCGCATTCCTGGAAAAATCAGTGGAACTGACCAATCAGTTGCTTGCTCTTCATATGGACAGGCCAACGGTAGGTGCCTCCGGAGCGGTTTACGGAATCCTGCTTGCTTTTGGCATGATGTTTCCCAACATGCTGGTTTACATCTATTTTCTTTTCCCGATCAAAGCCAAATGGATTGTGATCCTCTACGGTGCCCTGGAACTATTTTCAGGAATTACCAGTAATCCGAGCGATAATGTGGCACATTTCGCCCATCTGGGCGGCATGATCTTTGGTTTCTTTCTTATAATTTATTGGAAAAAATCTATGGACCAATACCAATGATGCAATATTCCTACCAAAGCCAACCCCAACCTCCCAACCTTCTGGATGAAACCAGGAAATTTTTCACCAGTGGTTCTGGACTTTCCCTGCTGATTCTTATTAATACCGGAATCTGGATCGTGATTCAGGCTCTCCGTGTCGTGACCTTCTTTTTCAATGATCCGGAAGGCGGAACCATCGATCTGCTGGTTTTGCATTGGTTTGCTATCCCTGCATCTGTCCCGTTACTTATCTGGCACCCATGGACACTAATTACCTACAATTTTTTGCATCTCGACTTCTGGCATATCCTTTTTAACATGCTTTGGCTCTTCTGGTTTGGGAAAATCTTTATGGAGTTCCTCAAAACACGCCAGTTGATCACGGTATATCTGCTGGGA
>CAYLVY010000020.1:0-37960 GCA_964387205.1 uncultured Draconibacterium sp. | reverse complement strand
GATAGTTCAACGCCGTAACCATATGATGGACAAAGTTTTGCCGCACCCATTCCTCTGGCGTCAGCCTGACATATCTGCGCCTTACCGGATCAAAAATCTCGTCACCTGCCGATCCTTTTCTGATCCGGGGATTGAAATCTGCAGGCGATTTTTTAACATCATTCATTTGCCATCTGCAAATGTAGGAAATGTCGTTCGAATCGTTACAAAGCGTTATCTTTGCACCATACCCTACTGGACATGAAAACTAAAAAAGAGATTGTCGATAATTGGTTGCCCAGGTACACAGGAACAGCCCTGGAAGAATTCGGTGATTTTATTTTACTGACCAATTTTTCTACTTATCTGGACCTGTTCGCCAAATGGTATAATGTGGAGGTCAAGGGAAAAGACAAAGCCATGCCCAGTGCAACTTACGGACGGATCACCCTTATAAATTTTGGTATGGGCAGCCCCAATGCGGCTACGATCATGGATTTGCTGGGTGCTATCAAACCCAAAGCCGCTCTTTTTCTTGGCAAGTGCGGCGGGTTAAAGAAAAAATGCAAAGTAGGCGACCTGATTGTTCCCATCGCGGCCATCAGGGGTGACGGAACCTCCGATGATTACTTCCCGGTGAGGGTCCCGGCATTACCAGCGTTCAACCTCCAGAAAGCCATGTCAACCGTAATAACCAACCATGAACTGAACTACTGGACAGGAACGGTGTATACCACAAACCGGCGCGTCTGGGAATACGATGAGCAGTTTAAAGAACATCTCAGGATCACCCGCGCCATTGCCATTGATATGGAATCCTCCACCCTTTTCATGGTAGGCTTTGCCAATGAAATTCCCACAGGAGCATTGCTCCTGGTATCTGACCAGCCGATGGTGGGCCGGGGGATTAAAACCCAGGCAAGCGACCGGCGAGTCACCGAAAAATTCACCGAAATGCATCTGAAGATCGGTGTGGAGGCCCTGACCGACCTGATCGAGAAAAACATCATGGTCAAACATTTACGGTTCGACTAATCCTCCGGGAAAATAATCCTTTCTCCCATGGCCTCTGCTTCCCCTTCCAACATTGATCAGTTCCTGAGCGATCTGAAAAATCAGATCTATTCCCCGGTCTATCTTCTCCAGGGTGAAGAATCCTATTATATCGACCTGATTTCCGATTATATCGAACAACGTGTTCTCGGAGAGTTGGAAAAGGAATTTAATCAAACCATCGTGTACGGAAAAGACACCAGTGTCCCTGCCCTGATCAGTATGGCCAGGCGTTTCCCTATGATGGCCAATTATCAGGTGGTGATCGTCAAGGAGGCGCAGGCGGTGGAGAAACTCGACGAGTTGGCTCCATATGCTGAACAACCGCTGAGATCGACCATCCTGGTTTTGTGCCACAAATATGGTTCGGTTGACAGGCGAAAATTGTTTTTCAGAGCGGTGGAGAAAAACGGTATTGTCTTCGATTCACCCAGGTTGTACGACAATAAGATTCCGGAGTGGATCCAGCATTACATCAAAGTCAGAAACTATGCCATTACCGACAAGGCGGCCCTGATGCTCAGCGAGTTTTTAGGGACAGACCTGTCGAAAATTGTCAACGAGATTCATAAACTGCTGATCAACCTGCCGGTTGGCGCCACGATCACGGAGGAGATAGTGGACCGTAACATCGGGATCAGCAAGGATTTCAACGTATTTGAACTGCAGAAAGCCCTTGGCAGCCGGGATGTTTACAAGGCCAACCTGATTATTCGATATTTCGCGGAAAACCCCCGTGACAACCCGCTGGTAAAAATCATCCCGATACTTTACACCTGGTTTATCAAAGTTTTACTCTATCACACCCTTCCCGACAAATCCAGGAAAGAGGCGGCGGCAGCCCTTGGGGTCAACCAGTTTTTTGTGAATGATTACCAGATGGCAGCAAAAAATTATCCACCGGGTAAAATGGTGCAGATCTTCTCCCTGCTGAGGGAATATGACTTAAAATCCAAGGGGATGGACAACAGTTCCACCAGTGACGGCGAACTGATGAAGGAACTCATTTTCAAGATACTGCATTAAAGATCAAAAATTATGGTAATCGGCGGCGCCATACATCTCATGGATATGCTGCTGGTATTTTTCCAGAATGAACTTCCGGCGAAGTTTCAGAGTAGGTGATATCTCTCCGGTTCCCGGCGACCAGTCGGCATCGAGCAACTTTATTTTCTTGACCTTCTCTGTTTGTCCAAGGTCCAGGTTAAAACGGTCAATTTCCTTCCAGAATCTTTTAATAATGACAGGATTATTAACGGCCCACCCGCGGGATTGAAATTCGATCCCTTTCACGGCGCACCAGTTGCGGAGGTGTTCGAAGTTGGGGATGATCAGTGCGGCAGCATAATTTCGGTTCTCCCCCACCACCATGATATGCTCGATAAAAGGGGATTCGCTGATCCTTTGCTCGATTGGTTGCGGTGCAATGTATTTCCCCCCCGAGGTTTTGAAAATTTCCTTTTTCCGGTCGGTAATGCGGAGGTATTTTTCCTCTTCGATCACCCCGATGTCGCCGGTATGGAACCAGCCATCGGCATCGATCACCTCGGCTGTTTTTTCAGGCGAGTTAAGATATCCGATCATCACATTCGGGCCCTTGACCAATATTTCACCATCGGCGGCAATCTTCATCTGGTTTCCGGTCAGCAGGGGGCCAACCGTCCCGAATTTCACCCCTCCCGGACCAAATCGATAGCAGGTCACTCCAGGAGAAGTCTCGGTCAAGCCATAAGCCTCCAGTATTGGAATCCGGGCGGCCCAAAAAATCCTGGCCAGTCGCGGATGAAGAGAGGCGCTGCCTGATACAATAAATTTCAGGTGACCTCCGAGCGCTTCCCTCCATTTACTGAAAACAAGCAGATTGGCAAAAAACAGTTTGGCGTTATACAACCGACCGCGTGCATGGGCCAGTTCAAATTTATGGCCCTGGCGCAACGCCCAGAAGAAGAGGATCCTCATCGGCAAGGGTAACGATCTTCCCTTGACAACGATCTTGTTGTAAATTTTCTCAAATACCCTTGGGACCGAAGCAAACCCGTGCGGTTTCACTTCCCTGATAAAATCCCCGATCTCTTCAAGGTTTTGCAAATAGTGCACGGATACTCCGAACGACTGGTAAACATAACCGGCAGTTCGCTCATAAACATGGCAAAGCGGTAAAAAACTGATCACCCTGTCGTTCATCTCCAGCGGAGGGATCTCGGCCAGGGCTTTATAGTTGGTCACAAAGTTGTGATGGGAAAGCATTACCCCTTTGGGATGTCCGGTTGTACCGGAGGTATAAATAATGGTAGCCATGTCTTCCGGCCGGATGGAAGCACCGATTTCCTTCAGGATCTCCGGATCGGGATGGTGCTGTCCGGCGCTGACCAGATCGGTCCATAACGGCACATCGGCAACCGGTTCGATGGAATAAACATGCCTGATTTCGGGAAATTCAGACAAGACTCCCGATATCCGGTCATAGATCGCCTGATTTCCCAGAATCAGGTGTGTAACTGCAGAATCTCTGAAAATGTACCTGTAATTCTCTTCACTGATGGTGGGATAGATCGGTACGGCAACCGCACCTGCCAACTGGATCCCCATATCAAAGAAATTCCATTCAGGACAATTGGCCATAATGGTCGCAATCCGCGATCCCCTTGTGACTCCGATGGAAAGAAGCCCGAGACCAATCCACTGGCTATAGTTAACATAATCGTCGGCAGAATAGCGGGTCCATTGTCCATTTCTCTTGACATTGAAAAGATGATCGATGGAATGGTACTCGTCGCGATAGAGTTCCAGCAGGTCAAAGATCCGGGTGATTTTCTTCATCGGCTAAAAAGGTTCGTTATTTTTTCTGCGTACTTTCTGGCAATGAAATTCCTTTTAAGTTTCATGGTCGGGGTAATTTCTCCGGTTTCAAAAGTCCATTCCGTATCAAGCAGGTCCCATGTCTTGATCTTCTCAGTATCGCCGAAAAGTTTGTTGTATTTATCGATCTCTGCCTGAAACCGTTTTCGCAGGCGGGGCATTTGGATCATCTCGTCATTGGTGGTATAGGGAATGTCTTTAACGGAACAATAAGATCTCAGGAAATTAAAATCGGGCACGATGAGCGCACCGGCGAACTTCTGATTTTCGCCCAGCACCACGATCTGATCAATGAAAAGCGACTCCTTGAATGTATCTTCAATAGGTTGCGGACTGATATATTTTCCGAATGAAGTTTTGAACAACTCCTTTTTTCTTCCGGTGATCTTCAGTTGGCCTTCCGGTTCGAATTGTCCAAGGTCGCCGGTATGAAACCATCCGTCGGCGTCTATGCTTTCGGCAGTAAGTGCGGGCTCCTTGAAATACCCCTTCATCACGCCCGGCCCTTTGCAGCAGATCTCTCCGTCGTCGGCGATTTTCACACTGGTTCCGCGAAGTACCGGCCCCACTGTTCCGAATTTGATCCCGTTTTCCGAGAAGTCGCTGACGGAAATGACGGGGGAGGTTTCTGTCAGACCGTAACCTTCGAGAACATAAAAGCCGGCACAGGTAAAGAGCCGTGCCAGTCGGGGCTGAAGCGCTGCACCGCCCGAGACGATCAGCAGACGTTTACCACCTAAAGCTTCACGCCATTTGGCATATACCAGTTTATCATAGAGTTTGCGCTTCAGTTCATAAAACCAACCGTTGGCGCCTTTAAGTTCATAACGCAACGCCAGGTGAAGTGCCCAGAAAAAGATATATTTCTTTATCCCTTTCAGTTTATGCCCGGTAGCGAAGAGCTTATCATAAATTTTTTCAAGCAGACGGGGAACAGTCGACAGGATTTCCGGCTTCACCTCTTTAAGATTGTCGGTGATGGTTCCCAAATTTTCCGCGTAATAGATGGAGTAGCCCCGGAAATGATAGAGGTAGTTGAGCATTCTTTCATAGACATGGCACAAAGGCAGATAACTCAGCGCCTTCGCCTCCTCGCCGAATGGGGGAATATAGGCAGCCGCCTTGAAATTGGAGATGATGTTTAAATGGGTGAGCATCACACCCTTTGGGTTTCCTGTGGTCCCGGAGGTGTAAATAATGGTAGCCAGATCCTCCGGCAGAACCGAATGTTTTCTTTGTTCCAGTAACTCCGGATTGGGGTTGTTTTTGCCTAGTTCAATCAACTCCTTCAGGTGTTTTACCTCCTTCCAGTCACGGTAGGTAAATACTTCCCGGATTGTAGGGACATCCGGCAGTATATGCTGGATCTTCCTGAGAAGCTCAATACCCAGGACAAACACGATTTTCACCTCCGCATGATGGAGAATATACTTGTAATCCGATTCGCTGATGGTAGGATAAATTGGTACATGGATGGCACCGACCTGAAGAATGGCCATATCCACAAAATTCCATTCAGCCCGGTTGGCGCTGATCTGGGCAATTTTATCTCCGGGCTGAATCCCCAGTTTCAGAAATCCGTAACTGATCTGGTCAACGATTTCCCGATACTGTCTGATGCTGTATTTCTGCCAGGTACCATTTTCCTTGGAAGCCACCACGTCTTCTTTGGGTTTAAAAGTGGCTTCATGATAGGGCAGCAGATCAAAGATCCTCGTTACATCCATAAGGCAAAAAGCAATTATAAATCACTGATTTAAAAAATAGTTGCAATGATAAGAAAAAAAAGTTACAATCGGGAAAGATGATCAATTTGACGACAAAGCTGCGGTTGGCTTATATCATTTCCTGTTGAAATTGACGGCGCTTCCCTGATCCGCAGGCATGATAATCATATCGTTGATATTGACATGTGGAGGAAGGGTGGTCACGTACCACACAGCTTCCGCAATATCTTCCGCCTTCAAAGGTCTAAATCCCTGATAAACACTTTCGGCTCGTTGCTTATCTCCTTTGAACCGGACAAGCGAAAACTCGGTATCGGCCGCACCCGGTGAAATCTGGGTAACTTTAATATGATGGGGCAGAAGATCGATCCGCATCCCCCGGGTGATGGCATCTACAGCAAACTTGGAGCCGCAATAGACATTACCCATAGGATAAACCTCCTTGCCGGCGATGGAACCAATATTGACAATATGTCCCTGCTTACGGGCTACCATCAGCGGGCTGACTGCACGGGTCATATACAGCAATCCCTTGACATTGGTATCGATCATCCTTTCCCAGTCGTCAACCACCCCTTCATGGATTGGGTTCAGGCCGACTGCCAGACCTGCATTGTTGACCAGCACATCGATGTTTCGCCACCGGTCGGGAAGCGAGAGGATATTCCGCTCCACCTCCTCCTGACGTCGAACATCAAAGGTGAGTGGCAACACCTCCGCGGCAGAACCAGACATCAGCTCCTCTGCCAGATGATGAAGCAGGGCACTCCTGCGTCCGGTTATGATCAGATCATATCCTCCTGTAGCGAATTTCCGGGCGATCGCATTTCCAAAACCGGCAGTAGCACCGGACACTAAAATTATCTTCTTCATGGTTCCGATAGTTTTTCCACGGGATCGTCATGATCCCTGTTTTCTTCTTTGCTCGATCCATTCCCGTGCATGGACAAATGCTGCAATCCAGGGGGTAACCTGATCCTTGCGGTGTTCGTCGGGATACCAGGCCCATTGCCATGGGAGAACGGAATCCTCAAGATGAGGCATGATGGCAAGGTGACGGCCGTCCGGTGAAGCCAGGCAGGCGGCATCATAATCCGATCCGTTTGGATTTCCGGGATAAGCGCTGTAATGAAACTTCGCCGGGATGTGGTAATCTTTTTCCGGACCCGGAAAGTTGAATTTTCCTTCGCCATGGGCCACCCAGATACCCAGCGTTGAACCGGCAAGGCCTTTCAGCATCACCGAGTGGTTCTCCAGGATATCAATCCCGAGAAAAGAACACTCATATTTATTCGAATCATTCCAGGTCATGTAGGGTTTTTTGACTTTACTATCTGTAAGTAAACCCAGTTCTACCATCAATTGACATCCGTTGCAGACACCCAGGCTGAGGGTATCTTCACGGGAGTAAAACCGGTCGAGCGCCTCTTTTGCCTTATCATTAAAGAGAAAAGCTCCTGCCCAACCTTTGGCGGAGCCCAATACATCGGAGTTCGAGAAACCACCGGCAAATGCAATAAACTGAATATCCGTCAGATCCTCCCGCCCGGTAATGAGGTCGGTCATATGAATATCCTTCACATCAAACCCGGCCAGATATAATGCCCATGCCATATCGCGGTCACGGTTCACCCCTTTTTCCCGTACAATAGCCGCCTTCACCCCTGAAGGTTTTCGGCGCCGCGTATCCAGCTTATACTGAACAGGATCACCGGAGAAACCTGCCGGGAAGCTAAACCGCAGGGGTTGTACTCGGTAGTTCCGGTATCTCATTCCTGCAAGATTTTCACCCGACTGGCGGCTATCAAAAAGATAGGAGGTCCGGAACCAGATATCACGCATCTGGTCAATCTCAAAGGAACAATTATCGGTACCGTTGCGGATGGTCAGCCACCGGTCGTGACGCAACTTTCCGATCGGAATGTAATCGATCCTGGTTAGTTTGAACATCTCCCGGATCAATCCTGTCTCCTTCACCTGGATGATAATGCCCGGATTTTCGCTGAAAAGCAACCTGATGGTATCCCGTTCTTCCAACAGGGTGAGGTCAGCCTCTATGCCGAGCTTTTCCCGGGTAAAGCACATCTCGAGCAGGGTAGTGATCAATCCTCCTGCCGATACATCATGACCGGAAAGAATGAGTCCTTTCCGTATCATCTCCTGTACGGTCCCGAATGCCCTTACAAACCAGGCAGCATCTTTGACCGTAGGCACCTCATTGCCCAGGGCGTTCACCACTTGTCCGAAACTGCTTCCGCCAAGTTTCATATTGTCACGAGAGAAACCGATATAAAGCAGTTCGGTTCCCGGTTCGTCAGATAGCACCGGGCGGATCGCTTTCTGCACATCTGACACTTCGGCAACGGCAGATACTATTACCGTTCCGGGTGCAAAAACCATTTTTCCGTCCGGGTATTTCTGGGTCATGGATAAGGAGTCCTTTCCGGTCGGGATATTGATGCCCAGTTCGAGGGCGAAATCGCTTGCCGCTTTTACTGCCTGATAAAGCCTCGCATCCTCACCATCATTTTTGCATGGCCACATCCAGTTGGCGGAGAGGCTTACCCCTTTCAATCCATGGGTAAGCGGAGCCCAGATGAGATTGGTGAGGGCTTCCGCGATCGCCAGCCGGCTACCGGCATGAGGATCGATCAGGGCTGCTGCCGAAGCGTGCCCCAGGGAGGTAGCGATCCCGGCTTTCCCGGTATAGTCAAGAGCCACGATCCCTGCATTATTGAGCGGAAGCTGAATGGGGCCACATGTTTGCTGCATGGCAACTTTGCCGGAAACGGCCCGGTCGACCTTGTTGGTCAGCCAGTCTTTACAAGCCACGCCTTCAATCTTCAGTACCTTTTGAAGATAATCCTCCAGCAAATCACGGGAATAGGTAAGCTGGGAATAGATTACCGGACGTGCCTGATCCGTGATCATTGTGCGCGGGGCCTTTCCGAGGAAATCGCTGAGGGTAAGGTCAATCGGGCGGGTATCATCACGCCGGTCATGAAAAATCAACCTATGGTCGCATGTGGTCTCTCCGGTTACATAGACCGGTGCACGCTCGCGCAGGGCAATTCTTTTCAGCAACGGAAGATCTTCCTTCCGGATGATCAACCCCATCCGCTCCTGCGATTCATTACTGATGATCTCTCTTGCCGATAAGGTGGGATCCCCGACAGGAAGCGCATCAAGGTCTATCACTCCGCCTGTTTGCTCCACCAGTTCCGACAGGGAATTCAGATGCCCGCCGGCGCCATGGTCATGGATCGAAACTACCGGGTTATGCTCCACCTCCGTCAGTGCACGGATAGTATTGAACACCCGTTTCTGCATCTCAGGATTTGACCGCTGAACGGCATTGAGTTCAATGGCATTCCCATATTCACCGGTTGCCACGGAAGAAACCGCTCCACCACCCATTCCGATCCGGTAATTATCCCCTCCCATAACCACGATGGCCTGACCGGGACCAGGTATCTCTTTAAGGCTGTCGTCGGCATTGGCATAACCAATTCCACCGGCGAGCATGATCACTTTATCATAGCCGAAAATTCTGCCATTCTCTTCATGCTCGAAGGTATAAACGGAACCACAGATCAGCGGCTGGCCGAATTTGTTTCCGAAATCACTGGCCCCGTTGCTGGCGCGAATAAGAATTTCTTCGGGTGTTTTATAAAGCCATGGGCGGGGCTCCTGATCGGTTTCCCAACTTCTTCCGGGTTCCACGCGCGGATAAGAGGTCATATATACTGCAGTTCCTGCCAGCGGGATGCTCCCCTTCCCCCCGGCCATCCGGTCACGGATCTCTCCGCCCGAGCCGGTAGCAGCCCCGTTGAAAGGTTCAACGGTCGTAGGAAAATTGTGCGTTTCCGCCTTCAGGGAGATCACCGTCCGGATATCCCGGATCGTGAAAAAATCGGCTGCATCAGGCCTGACCGGTGCGAACGACTCCGATACGGGACCCATAATAAAGGCCACATTATCCTTATAAGCCGAGACCAGAAAATTCGGATGCTCCCTTGCAGTGCTTTTAATCAGTTCGAACAAAGTATGGGGCATTTCCCTGCCATCGATGATATAAGTGCCGTTGAATATCTTGTGGCGGCAATGCTCGGAATTGACCTGCGAAAATCCAAAAACCTCACTATCGGTCAGTTTCCTGCCCAACTTCCGGCTCAGTTCGATGAGATACCCTATTTCCTGGCTACTCAGCGCCAATCCCTCCTGACGGTTATAGGCTTCCAGATCTTCGACAAAGATTACAGGTTCGGGAAGGTGCCGGACCACAAAAAGATCCTGATCAAGTGTTTCATAACGGTGCTGGAGCATCGGATCAAACCCCTCCGGTAACGGAGCACCGGGATCTGACTGCCGGAACTCTTCAATGCGAAGGATTCCCGTGATACCCATATTCTGGGTGATCTCTACTGCGTTGGTACTCCATGGAGTGACCATTTCACGGCGGGGGCCGATAAAGGAACCGGTTAAACCGGATTCTGCCAGGCAACGGGCTTCGCCGAACAACCAGGTCAATTTGCGGAGATCCGGATCCGACATCGGATGACCGGTTTCAACCGCGTAAATAAGGTCAGATTTCCCGAAAAAGGTGATCATGGTGTTATGGATTGGTTCGTTACCGGAAAGGTAAGGCGCGGATATCAGCTTCCCAGGAAGCGTTCGGCTTCGATGGCTGCCATGCAACCCGATCCGGCTGCTGTGATGGCCTGACGATAATAATGATCCTGAACGTCACCACATGCAAAAACACCTTCTACATTGGTCGTAGCTGTCCCGGGCTTTGTTCTGATATATTTCTGGTCGTCCAGTTCCAGTTGCCCTTCAAAAAGATCGGTGTTGGGTTTGTGTCCGATGGCCACAAAAAAGCCGGTAACGATTAGGTCCCTGGCTTCGCCTGAATTTACGTTGCGCACCCTGACGCCATTGACTCCGCTGTGGTCGCCCAGCACCTCCTCCGGAATACTATCCCAGACCATCTCAATATTCGGCGTGTTGAGCACCTTATGCTGCATGGCTTTGGAAGCCCGTAATTCGTTGCGGCGATGGATCATGTAAACTTTCCGGCACAACTTTGCCAGATAGGTGGCCTCTTCCGCGGCAGTATCTCCGCCGCCCACAATGGCTACATCCTGTCCGCGGTAAAAAAAGCCGTCGCAGGTAGCACAGCCGGAGACACCCTGCCCCATCAGCCGCTGTTCCGATTCGATTCCCAGCCATTTAGCAGAAGCGCCGGTGGCAATGATCAGGGTCTCTGCCGACAGGGTTTTCCCATCGTCAGCCTTCACAATAAATGGTCTTTGGGAGAGGTACACATCGGTCACCACCCCGAACCGGATATCGGTTCCGAACCTTTCCGCCTGTTGTTTAAACTCTTCCATCATTTCAGGTCCGGTTATTCCCTTTGGATATCCCGGAAAATTTTCCACTTCGGTAGTGATCGTAAGTTGTCCGCCAGGCTGCATTCCCTGATACATAACGGGTTTGAGGTCGGCCCTTGCGGCATAGATGGCGGCAGTATATCCTGCCGGTCCCGATCCGATGATCAGGCAACGCACATGTTCCATACAGGTAATTTGATTTGGTTTCTGCTGCAAAAGTACATAAAACGGAGTTCAGTCGCTCCCTCATACCACGGGTCTTTTCCGGATTTGAGGATCATATTCTCCATAATTAAGAATTATTTAAAAGCCCTGATCAAAAACCACTGAAAAGAGAATTGTATCTTCGCAAAAATATATACATGGAATACCTTATCCTGGGGCTGGCTGCCTTCGGCGCCTCTCTTTTGACCTTCTTTTCCGGATTCGGTCTTGGGACGATCATGGCCCCGTTGTTTGCGCTCTTTTTTCCGATCGATGTGGCCATTGCCATGACCGGCGTCGTCCATTTCACCAATAACATCTTTAAAATCGTTCTGGTGGGACGAAACATTGACAGGCCCGTCCTGATCAGGTTCGGCATTCCGGCCCTGCTGGCCTCGTTTGCAGGCGCATGGCTGCTGATACGAATATCTTCACTGCCGGCGCTTTTTGAATACCAGATGTTCGAAAGCATCTTTTACATCACTCCTGTCAAGCTGACCATTGCTATCCTGTTGCTGATCTTTTCCCTGCTTGAAATCCTTCCTTCGGTACAAAAGATACAATTCGGGAAGGATAAACTTTTGATCGGAGGGGTCCTCAGCGGCTTTTTCGGAGGATTATCGGGCATGCAGGGGGCTATCCGCAGTGCTTTTCTCGTTAAAAGCGGATTGAACAAGGAGGCTTACATTGCTACCGGAGTGGCCATCGCCTGCATGGTCGACATCTCAAGGCTTTCGGTGTATGCCACCCGGTTCGCGGCCGCAAACCTTCATGAAAACATCAGCCTGCTGGTCTTCGCCATTGCATGTGCCGTGGCCGGGGCAATCCTCGGTCGTAAACTGCTGAAAAAAATAACCCTGAAATTTATTCAGATATTGGTGGCTGTTTTACTGGCGATTATTGCCATCGCCCTGGGACTGGGTTGGATCTAGAAGAATCCGCGAAGTATTCATTTTCTGCATTCCTACCATATAACTAATTTTATCTACTTGATAACGTGATAATTATTTCTCGCAGTGTTTCGCAAAGTTGTCCGCTGAGTTCCGCTGATCCTTTTTTCAAGTATCTCCTCTGCGAAACCCGGCGAATGACACTGCGAAAATCTGCGTGAAATTTTTTGTTATCTGTCCTGATGTTCCCAGTTCTTACAGTGGGAGGGGACTCTGCGGTTTATTCATTTTTAATAATTGAAAAATCGTTATTTAATAAGTTGAAAATCCTGAAATTCCAATATTTTTGCTATTCCGATTTAAACAAAATCATGACAAAGGAAACACAGGAAATTATTCGTACCCTCACCACCTATGCAGGAGAGATCACCAGAGGTTCCTATAAAAATGCTGATGAGTTGTACCTTCTGACCGACAAGACCAAACAACTACCCGAGGTTGCCAATCTTGCAGAATCCTTTTGTATGATGTCGCTTAAAGTTGAAGCCAGGGAATTCGCGCTTCAACAAAAAAACACACAACTGGAGGAATCACTGAAACTTAGAACCGCCGCTTCGGGGCTTTTACTTTGGTTTACCCTCGGCATCAGCATCTATGTGTTCCTTCTTGCCTTCCTCAATGATCCCGGAATAACCGATCCGTTCAAATCGGTCATTGTAAGATGGTTCGGCAATATTTTCCTCATGAGCCAGGTGGTTTTAATGCTGTTACTTATCCGCCGCAGCGGTTTCCCGCTCTCCACCTATGGCATTACCCGGCAGAACACACGAAAATCGATCAGGGAAGCCCTGCTTGTTTCAGCAGTTGTCATCACAGCGCTTATTCTGCTGAAAGTATGGTTTATCCACTCCGATTCGGTCATGAAAGGCAGATCCCTGATAGCGTACGAAGAGTTGGAGACAATGTTTACCTACACCTTTATTTTAAGTGCCCCTTTGCAGGAATTTCTTATCCGCGGCGTACTGCAAAGTTCGGCCGAACGAATCCTGATGATTAAACATAAAGTGTTTTGGTCGGTATTTTCGGTATCCCTTATATTCGCCGCCCTGCATACGATTTTTTCTCTGTCGTTTGCCATGCTTACCTTCTTTACCAGTCTTGGCCTGGGATGGCTTTATTCCCGACATCACAATATTATCGGGGTCTCCCTGTGTCATCTTCTCCTTGGGTTGACCTTCATTTTACTTGGTTTTTGGGAAATCATCGCATTTTAAAATGTCTTTAAGAAAAGAGGTTATTCCGCATTTATTGGTTGTATGGGCAATACTGTCCGGTACCGGGATGATACTGGTGATTGCCGGCATTTCCCGGCCGATGGTCGTCATCATTACCGGTGCTCTTATAGTCGCACTGAGCCTTTATTTACTATGGTTTTTCAGGGATCCTGAACGTACAGGACCTGAAAGTAAAGCGTTGATTGTCTCGGCAGCCGATGGTAAAGTAACCGGCATTGAAAGGTTTTCACCCGGTGAATTTAAAGATATCTGCCTGCGATCGGGACTTTTACCTTCGGTCTTCGACCGGATGAGCGAATTCACTGGCCATCCGGTAGTCAGGATCAGTGTGTTCCTCAGCCTGACGGATGTTCATGTCAACCGTTCACCAATGAGCGGAACAGCTGAATTTCTGGGATATTTTCCGGGAAAACACTTATTGACAATCCGTGAAAAGTCATCGGAAGTAAATCAGCACAATGCCATCCGGATTTTCAACCATTCAACCGGGTGCCTGATGTTTCAGATCGTGGGGCCGGTCGCCCGCCGGGTAGTATACTGGCCTGACAAGACCAAACCTGTCAGCATTCAGAGAGACGAGAGGATTGGCATGATGAAGTTCGGATCAAGGCTTGATCTCTACTTCCCTGAAGCGGATATACTGTTAATGATAAAGCCGGGAGATAGGGTCACAGCAGGCATAACACCCATCGCTAAACTAAATACTTACAGCGCATGACATCATTTCCCGTTTCCGGGTGGAGGCAATGGCTTCCCTGTACCGTCACCATGATGGCACTGCTTTCGGGCTTTATCAGTATTATATTGATAATAAACGGAATAGAACTCGTCCGACCCGCTTTGATCGGATCGGGCTGCTTTTTTATCCTGCTGGCATGGATGTTCGATTCCCTGGATGGCGCGATCGCGCGCAAAGTCAAAGGAACGAGTGCATTTGGTGCTGAACTTGACACGTTTGTCGACTTTCTCTCCTTTTCGGTCGCCCCTGCCATCCTGGTGTACGCCGTTACCCTGAATGACTACCCGATATGGCTCCGGCTCACCGTTCCTTCCATCATGGTTCTGTCTGGCGCCGTTCGTCTTTCAAGGTTCCGTGTGGCAGATTCCGACCGGGGCCTCAAAGGATATACCGGTTTGCCGGTAACGCTGATTGCAGGTTTCATCACCCTCTGGATCATGTTGATGATCCCTGGTCAAACGCTGGCGTTGCCAGACTGGTCGCAATGGGTGCTGCTTTTTTCTGCCCTGTTAGCTGCATTCCTTCAGGTGTCAGGGATACATTATCCCGCCCCAACCAAGAAACCGGTCTACATGATCGCGGCGCTCATTTTATTAACGGTTTATGGTGCGCTTTGGGCAGCAGGATCACCGGTTGCCAAATTTTTCGGACTGGCCATGATAGTGATCGGTTATGGTTATAGTGTTATTTACCCCTTTATCTGTAAAAAGGATACACAGAAAAGGTTAGTAACCATCCTGATCCCCATATGGATTCTTATGTCCACGGTATTTCCGCTTTCCGGACAGAATGAACAAACGATTCAGCTTAAAGCGCTTCTCGTGGTAGGACATCAGGAGGATGGAACCAAAGATGCTGTCAACTCCATGAACAAGATTGCAGATTTGTTCGAAAAAAATGGCGTCGCCGTTTACAAGTTTTATGATTATGATGCCAGGTGGGATGAAATCATCAAGGTTTCCGGTGAGTGTAACTTTTTCGTTTACTCCGGTCATGGCAGTACTATGGGTGAGAACGGGAATGTGGGAGGAATCTGTGTAACCTCCATGATTTCGACCGCCGGATTGATCTCTTCACTGAGATTAAAGAACAATGCCATCGTATTATTCAAATCGGTATGCAACGGCGCCGGTTCTTCCGCGGGGGACGACGGGGATATCGGCATCGGTGAGGCCAGAAAGAGGGTTTACCATTATGCATATCCATTCTTTAAAATCGGTGCATCGGCTTATTATGCCAACAATTATTCGGATGGAATATTGGATTTTTTAACCGACTTCTTTGAAGGAATGACTCTGAAGCAGGCTTTTCTTAAATCAACACAACCCTGGACAGATGTGGAGTTTGAGGATGCTTTTCCGGGTGATCCTAAAATGTCTTACAGTATTGCCAGTTCAAAAGGATCTGGAACATTAACAAGGACAAGCTATATCAACGGGGTAAAAAAAGTGGTGCATATTCCTGCGTTTAAGCAATACGAGATTGCCTATGCGGGTCATCAGGGTTTTTCCATAAAAGAGATGAAATAAAACCCAAGTTGACGGTTTCAGCTTCGCTTATCCGCCTTTCCCAAACAGGCCTGCCACTATCCCGAGGAGTTGTTCCACCGTTTTTTTACTTTCTACGGGCAACTTCAGATAGGTCTTGCCATCGGCAGGATCGGTATGGGTGATGGAGTCGGTAAGTTGTTGAACAGCGCCGGGCTGCGCAAGAGTGGCTACCAGGGTTTGGAGAAAATCGATGCCTTTGGTGATCAGGACAGCCGGATCAGCCGGGAGGGGCTTGGGACTGATTTCACCAGCTTTGTCGGCCTCGCCTGATACCTGTGTGCCGGCAGGAGGAACCGAAACATCAGATGATGGCAGTTCCGTATCAGCTCTTTTAAGTTCGGCTTCCTGCTCTTCCGGATCATGTTGATGGACGACGGGCGATGTCTTATTTTCACCCGTGACCAGGTCTTCCACACTGGCCATAAATTTCCTGAAACGGCTTTCCTCCATGAAGATCACATCTTCACCTCCGTCAAGTATCCCGGCAGACATGGAGGACTTGAATTTCAACACATCGAGCATCCGGTGTTCGATGGTCCCGGCCGATACCATGTTGATGACACTGACTTTCCTTTTCTGGCCCAGTCGGTGGACCCGGGCGATCCGTTGTTCAAGGATTGCAGGATTCCAGGGAATGTCGAGGTTGATGACCACCGATCCGGCCTGGAGGTTCAGCCCCACGCCACCAGCATCGGTCGACAGGAAAACCCGGCACCCCTGATCGTTGGAAAACCTCTCAAACAATTGGCCGCGTTGGGCCGAAGGCACGCCACCGTGCAGGTACTCATATCCAATTCCCTGTGCTGAGAGCTCACTGGCCACCAGCCGGGTCATTCGCTCCCACTGGCTGAAGATGACCAGTTTTTCATCACCTTCGCTCACCACTTCGCCGATGATGCTCATGATCTCATCAATCTTGGTATCGTCCCGGCTTTGCTGATCGAGGATATAGGTGCTGTCGCACACCATCCGCATCTGGTTGAGCAGGATCAACAGCCTTTGCCGGTCCTGTTCACTAAGGTGACCTGTCACGCGCCAGCGTGCCACGATGCGGGCAGCAGCAGATGCAAACTCTTCATGCAACTGCGCCTGACGGGCTGTCACATCAACCAGCAGCGTCTTATCCATACGCTCCGGAAGCTGATCGAGCACCTCCGGCTTCTTCCGTCTGATCATGATACTGCTGAGTGTCTGGCCGATCTCGTTCAAACCCTTATAGCCCGTCACCTTCCCTTTATCATCCGTGATACGGTGATCGCTCAGAAAACGGTAATAGGGGCCCAGCAAATATGGATCAACAAAGGACACAATGGAGTATAACTCCTCCAGTTTATTTTCGAGGGGTGTACCCGTCAGGACGATAGCGTATGGTGAAGAAATCCGTTTCACACTTTGCGCTACCTTGGTCCTGAAGTTCTTGATGCGTTGCGCCTCATCGAGGATGACAAGGTCAGGGGACATCTGTCCGATCTCATCCAGGTCGTTCACCAGGGCATGATAGGAAACGATCTTATAAAGAGAAGCATCCTCATACAACTGACTGCGCACCAAAGCATTGCCTTCGACAATGAGGGCGTCGTTGCCGGTGAACTTTTTTATCTCTGATTTCCATTGGTACTTCAGCGATGTGGGACATACGATCAAAACACTGCCGATATGAAGGAACCTGTTCATCAATTCTGCCGTTGCGATGGCCTGGATGGTCTTACCCAGCCCCATATCATCGGCAATAAGCGATCGACCGGTGGAAAAAGCAAATCTAACCCCCTCCTTCTGGTATCTGAAGAGTTTCGTTCTCAGCAGCGAATCAAAAGTATCCTCACTTGCTGATAGATTTCCCATTTGATCGATCAGTTCAACCCTGCGGAGATAATCACGAAGTCGGAGTACATGGCTCAAGGCATCGGGGTAGCAGCGAAACCCACTATCGATGGCGGATGCTTGTTTGAGAAATTCTTCAAAATTTCCATATGACTCCGGTTTTAACGCCAGATCGCTGTCGAAGAAATTTTCTGCCAGCCGTTTGAACGCCAGCTTTTTCCTTTCTCCGATCCTGACCCTGATCTGCCTGTGAAACCGCCAGTTGGCTTCACCAGCCATGCCATCAGCGACGCGGTAACTGAGATAAACTGAGGTATAGTCGGGATTGTGGGCAGTCTTATATATTTTTTTCAGTTTTGGGCTCCGCTCGATCATCCTGATCACTGCTTCGATATGTTTGCAGGTACCCAGTTGGTTGGTCTTGAAGTCGAGGCATTCGCAGAAATTCATCGAATACAGGTTATCGCGAAGCGAAATTTTATAAGAATTCCCGTTCTCCGTATTGGTCACCATGTAGTCACAAAATACCGGTTCACTTCCAAGTTTTTCAATCCTGAAAGTTTTGATCTCCGCAAATTGCTTTCGAAGAGCTTTTTGCCACTGTTCGAGGCTCATCTCATCGGGTTTCCGGTGATAAGGAACCTTAGGGTTTGACTTGCCGGTGTCGGCACCTTTTCGCCTGGCAGCCGATTTCCGTTTCTTTGCTATACCTTTTTCACCGGATCCTGCATGAAACAGCGGTAATTCTCCCGTTTCAGCATCCCGTGTTGGTTTCTTTGAAATTTTCCTGACCAATTTTTGTTTAGGTGCGATAGATCTGATGCCTGACCGGGCCATGTGGGTTTGGTTTAGGCTGCCAAATTATACAAATTTCAGGGATGGCTGACAAAAGTGCTTTCATTCCAAGGCAAATTTATCCGGGATGAACAGATTTGAGGTGCCGTTTGCAGTGGGCAGTAGGCAGTGGGCAGTGGGCAGTGGGCAGTGGGCAGTGGGCAGTGGTTTTTTCTTCCAAAGGAAATAATACCCTTTTCTTCGAAACAGCAGACTTTGATATGAGAAAACATACCAAATCGAATTCAGTACATCAAAATTTGTCGTGGTATGTGGAAGTGTCTGATAAAATCAAACAATTTCGGAAATTTTAATTTTTCCTATTTGTTTGATTGAGTTTGAATGATTTTATCTTCGTGTAGAAATATATCTCAAACAGATAAAGCACTGTTTTATGGAAGCTCAGGCGCCCGAAAACGACATTACTCTATTGAAAATCAAGCGACTGATCGATGCACCGCTCTATTCGCTGATACCGGTCACCCTGCTGTTTGTCATCTTCAGCCTGCTCTCGGGCTCACTGACCATCCTGATCCTGGCAGTTTACTCAAACTGGCTTGGCGTCAGGCTAACCATTGAGAACTTTAAAAGTCATGATTTACCTGCCATTGCCTGAGCGGGAAGAGATCCTCATCGGCGAATTTAAAAAACCATTACCGGGATTATTTCCTATTTTTATAACAAGAGGTTGAATTCATCAGTAAAGAAAGGGATATGGGAGTAATCCTGATTCGGTTTGTTGTGTTTCTTTTTCTTGTTCAGCCCCTGAAACTCAAATATCCCGGACTCTCTCTGAAATATGCCAGGATTGCCTACAATTTAGCCGACAGCGCGGGTTTCCGGGCGCAAAAGTGTAAAGAGCAAGAATTGGGATTATTGATGAAAGATAAAATTTTTGATGAACATTGGGATTTAATGGACATTTGACTTAAATAAGTGGACAAATTACCAGTAATATGGAAACGCGAATAGTTAAAAAAGTTGGAAAAGAAACTAAAGAGTCAAAATTCAATCAATTGGATTTGCATTTTCAGGAAGCCTTCAAGAAAATTGCCAGCGAATCCAAATATTACAGAGATTTCGATAAGAGTCTTACATTGTCTGACTTTTTCTCTGACAGGATGCTTATCGTATTCGCGATAAAGGAAGGTATTCCATTCAGATTATTTGACTTAATCAAAGAAATTAGTCCCTTTTCCAATGATGAATGGACGGATCTGTTAAATCTATCTGCAAAATCTATAAGTCGCTATCGTGCTGCCAACAAGAGATTCAAACCAATTCAATCAGAAAAGATTATTGAAGTAGTTGAAGTCACCAAATTGGGTCTTGATGTCTTTGATTCTCAGGAACAATTTAGACTATGGTTAGAAACACCAAATTTTGCGTTGGGTAAACAAAAACCAATCGATTTGTTATATGATTCGTACGGAAAAGAATTGGTTCTTGGAGAATTGACCAGAATTGACCAAGGTATTTTCGCCTGATGGAAGTTTTTGGGCTACAAAGAGCGAGACACGGTGCCGATCTTTCTGGAATGGGTGCTGCAATGAGAGGGGCAAGGTGGAATTCCACAGGTACTGAAATTATTTATACGTCGGCAAATAGGGCTTTGGCAATGTCAGAGATTGCGGTTCATTTTACATATGCAACTTTACCTGCTGATTTTATGATGTTTACAATTTATATTCCTGATACTATATCTGTGCGCGTTGTTCAGATAAGCGAACTACCTGCTACTTGGAACTCTAATCCGCCCCCAATTACTTGTCAAACTTTGGGGAATGACTTTGTAAGGAGGAATAAGCATTGTTTATTAAAAATACCATCAGCCGTAGTTCCTGGCGATTTTAATGTTTTAATCAATCCGGCGCATCGGGAATATGAAAACATTCAGGTTCTTGCAAGGACACCTTTTCCTTTTGATTATAGGCTTTTTCTAAGATAAGTTATCATCGTACCGGTTTCTTGTAAACAGAAAATAACATTGCGAGTTTTCGGTAAATAAGAATGTAAGAAACCGGTAAATAAAAATGCAGGCATTTCGAACTTCCAACCCTGGCGCCCCGGCGCCATACGCCAGCCAACTGCAACACTGAAATTTTAATTCCATTTGATTCTTCCCTTCAAAATATCCTCCCAAATAAAAAAAGAGGATAAACCCATCACCAGGTTACCCTCTCTTTCATTTTGTCGGGGTGAGAAGACTCGAACTTCCGACCCCTTGCACCCCATGCAAGTACGCTAGCCAACTGCGCCACACCCCGATATATACAGAACGATCAAAATTGAGTGTGCAAATATAGATAAATTTTTAAAAAGTCGAACACTTCTCCGGAAATTAGAACCCGATTTCTGCCCTGCCAGTGGTTAACCAATCATCACACCACAACCGCTAATATCTTACCATCTTCCTGACCACCGCGCTCCCACCGATACGCAACCGTAAATAATACATCCCGGGAGATAATGCCATCCCGTTCAAATCCAGTACCTCCTCATGAATACCTGACGGAATTGTTCTGTGGCGCACCACTGCCACCACTGCCCGCCCGGTCATATCGTACAATTCAAGAGTCACTTCCACCGGCGTTTCCGTCACCATCCGGCAAACAATCCTTTCACGGAAAGGGTTGGGAAAGACCTCCACCGAAAAACGCTGACCCTGGTCACCGGAGATATCCCGTACAATATCAGGAATAGCTTTCCGAAAGGGTTCGCCAGTGAACAGATAGGCCGAACTGTCTAAAAACTGTGGAACTGAATCAGTAATATCCTCAAATATATTCAGGTGAAGTACTGCATATCGATAACCCCGCGCATACCATGAGAAGCGGGTAGCTTGTGTAACCGAGGTGCCACATGGCGTGGATTGTACCAAAGTCCTCACCGTCTTCACCCGTAAAACCTCCGCCAGGCTCATATCAGGAAGCAGCAGAGTACCGCATGCATCTGCTTCCACCATGATGCTTCCCGTAATCTCCATCAGGCGCTGACCTTGGAAAACCGCGGCTCCCCTGAACTGATCGGAAAAACGATCACCCCTGGCCAGGGGATAACGCATCCTTTCCGCCGGATCGTCATAAACCACGGTGATCCGCCGCTGAGGATGAATATAACCTTCCTCCCGGTACCCCCACTCCCCGGCAGACTGGAATATGTCAAATCCGTTTTCATGAAGAATGTGGTCAAATTTTCCTACTCCCTCCGGCGTTTCATGCGCATAACCATCAATGACCGTTGGCACAGCCTGACCGTAAACCTCCATCCGTGAAAAATCCCAGGTCACACCATCGCCTCCGTTGTCAGCGTTCTCCATGGCTACCCTTCTGTAAGGTACCGAATCGCCCGGCCGGAATGCATGGTCAGACCAGGTAACCACAACCTGCGCCGCCGGGATCCGAAGGATAGAAAAAAAAACACCGATCAGGGTCAAAAGTTTCATAGCCATTTCGTTTTACAAATATACGGCAGATGCTATCTTTCTCCTATTTTTGCAAAAAACGACCGCATGAAACATCCCATTTTCACCTCCGCAATCTTCCTGATCTTTCTCCTTCACCAATCCCCTGCTACGCTGGGGTGCACCAACTTCATCATCACCAAAGGGGCATCGGCTGATGGTTCGGTCATGATCACCTATGCCGCCGATTCGCACACCCGCTACGGCGCCATTGCCTTTTTTCCGGCCGCCAGTCATCAACCCGGCGACAGATGCGAGATCTACCATTATGAATCGGGGAAATACCTGGGTTCGATCCCTGAAGTGCCGCGAACCTATTCCGTAGTGCAATTCATGAACGAACATCAGGTATCGATCGGGGAAACTACCTTTGGCGGGCTCGATTCACTGGCTCACCAACCGGATGCTATCCTCGACTACGGTTCCCTGATGCGGATCGGCCTACAGCGCGCCAAAACCGCACGCGAACTCATCCGGGTCATCTCCGGTCTGGTGGAGGAATATGGCTACGCTTCCGCCGGGGAATCCTTCTCCATCTCCGATGCCAGCGAAGCCTGGATCATGGAGATGATCGGCAAGGGAAAATATGAAAGGGGGGCTGTCTGGGTGGCCCGGCTGGTTCCGAACGGCTACGTATGTGGTCATGCCAACCAGGCCAGAATAACCACCTTCCCTATGGTAAAAAGCAACAACTGGGACGATCCGAAACAAACGGTTTACCACTCCCCGGATGTAATTTCTTTTGCCATCCGCCATGGTTTTGACAAAGGAAAACCAGAACATTTCAGTTTTTCCGATGTCTATAATCCCCTTGGTTTTGGAGGGGCCCGCTATTGCGACGCAAGGGTCTGGACTTTCTTCAGGAAAGTAAGCAGGGAGATCCGCGATAACGACCGCTACACGCAATATGCCCTTGGGAAATTCCTTTATGAAGAACAGTTCACCGATGGCACTCCGAATCCTGAGCGGTTTCCGTCCAACCGTCTTCCCCTGTGGGTAAAACCCGATGAGGCCGTTTCCCTTGAGGATGTGATGACTGCCATGCGCGACCACTATGAAGACACCCCTCTCGAGATGCGCTATGACCTCGGGGCGGGCCCTTACCAGTCGCCCTACCGCTGGCGCCCCATGGAATTCAAAGTGAACGGGAAAACCTACCTGAATGAACGTGCTGTGGCTACCCAACAAACCGGATACAGTTTCGTGGCACAATCGCGCGGATGGCTGCCGTCGCCAGCCGGTGGAATTTTCTGGTTCGGGGTTGACGACGCCGACGGGTGTGTCTATGCCCCCATGTACTGCGGCATCACAAGCATCCCCTCCGAATACCGGACCGGCAATGGCTCGATGATCCGCTGGTCCGACTCCTCCGCCTTCTGGACGTTCAACCAGGTTAATAACTTCGCGTATTCAAGGTACAATGTCATCCATCCCGAAATTGAATCATACCAGAAAGAGCTGGAGACAAACATCTTTTCGGCTGTTGAAACCAATGACCGCGCATTCCTGCAGGCATATGCGGAAGATCCCCGGCAAGGGGCCGAACTGCTTACGCGCTTTTCGGCCTTAACGGGAAAACAACTGGTAGCCGATTGGAAAGCCTTCTACCAGTACCTCTTTATGAAATATATGGATGGCAATACCAAACAATCGGAAGGGTTCCGTCTTGTGGAGAACGGTTTCGGGAAAGAGGTGCCTAAAAAGCCCTCCCATCCGGGTTATGGGGCAGAGTGGGAAAGCAGGATGACAGAAGGTACCGGAGACCGGCTCCAGGTTCCCGAAAATAAATAATTCCTACCTTTGCACCTGTTTTAGAAAGTTTAACACAGGTGAAGGAAAAAGGAAGGGTGATAGTAGGACTGAGCGGAGGGGTGGATTCCTCCGTCGCAGCCTATCTGTTGAAACAACAGGGCTTTGAGGTGACCGGGGTAACCATGGCGATCTGGGACGGACAATTTAAGTCCACCGGTAAACATGCCTGTTACGGTTCCGATGAAGAGGAGGAGATCCGGGATGCACGGATTGTTGCTGAAAAGTTGGAGATCCCTCACCATGTTTTCGATTGTTCCGCCGAATATAAAGCCGCTGTGCTGGACTATTTCCGTTCGGAATACCTGGCCGGCAGAACTCCAAACCCCTGTATTCAGTGCAACCAGCAGATAAAATTCGGTCTGCTCCCTGCAATGGCCGAAAAGGGTGGTCTTGCCTTCGATTATTTTGCTACCGGACATTATGCCAGAGTAGAACTACTTCCCGGATATAAACGGTATGCCCTGATGAAAGCTGCCGATACCCGCAAAGACCAGACCTACTTCATTCACCGGCTGACCCAGGCGCAACTGGCCAGGGTAATCTTTCCGCTTGGAAATTTTCGGAAGACCGACATTAAAGAGCTGGCAAGGAAAGCTGGTATCACAACCCACGATATTGAAGAGAGCCAGGATTTTTACAGCGGCGATTACAAAGACCTGCTGGAGGTGGAAGATACTCCCGGAGAAATCACGGACAGCCGCGGAAAAGTGCTCGGGCATCACAAAGGGATCTGGAATTATACCATCGGACAAAGAAAAGGTCTTGGAATTGCCCATCCCGAACCACTCTATGTCATTAGCCTGGAAAAAGAACTAAACCGTGTGGTGGTGGGCACCCGTGAAGAGACTTTCCAATCCTCCTGCCTGGTGTCCGACCTGAACTGGGTCGCGATTTCCGGGCTGCAGGCCCCGCTCGATTGTACTGTAAAAATCCGGTCTGCCCAGCGTGAACGTGAAGCGAGTATCGAACCTGCTGAGGGCCATTCGGTCAGGGTAACATTTTTTGCGCCCAATGATGCCGTCACACCTGGTCAATCGGCCGTCTTTTACCGAGGCGATGTGGTTCTGGGCGGAGGGATCATTGGTAAGATTCAATTATGATCAAGACTATCCAAACTATGAGAAAAATATTCTTATCCCTTGTGATTTCCCTTTTCACCCTCTGCGGAATCGCTCAGAAAGTTGAAATTAAGGCCGATGACCTGCAAGAGTACGTGACATTCCTCGCCTCGGATTCGCTGAAAGGCAGAAAACCCGGCACTCCGGAAATGGAAGTGGCAGCAGGATACATCCGTGACCATTTCGCCTCCGCTGGGCTCAAAATGCTTTCTGAAGACGGTTTTCAGTGGTTCGACGTGGTTCTCGGAGTAAAAGCAGGAGAGGAGAACCACCTCATGGCTGCCGGATTCAAAGCAGCCATGGGCCAGGACTTTGTTCCCCTGGTTTACAGCACGACAGGCAAGGCCGAAAGTGAAGCGGTGTTTGCCGGTTACGGCTTTGATATCGATCAGGATAATATTAAATGGAATGACTATCAGGGGCTTGATGTCGCAGGCAAATGGGTGATCATCCTCCGGGGAGATCCTGAGCCCGAGGAGTCGGAAAGCCAATTCATCCCTTTTTCCGATCTGCGCAGCAAAGTGCTGACTGCCAGAGATAAAGGGGCCGCAGGTGTGCTGTTTGTAACTCCGTCAGGCATGGACAAAGTGGATAAACTGATGCATATGTCGCCCGATAATAATGAAGCATCAGCCGGATTACCTGTCTTCCATATCTCCCGCAATTTCGCAGATCACATCCTGGCTTACCGAACCACGACCGTCGATAGTCTTGAAAAAGTCATGACTGCCTCCCGTAAACCGGCCGGTTTTTCAACGGGGGTAAAAGTATACGGTTCAGCCGAAGTGATCCGGCAAAATGTCAGGACGGCCAATGTAGTGGCATTACTGGAAAATCCTGAATCAGGCTTTAGGGACGAATATCTGGTGGTCGGGGCCCATTATGATCACCTTGGCATGGGCGGGAGCGGTTCCGGTTCCAGGGTGCCTGATACCATCGCGGTACACAATGGTGCTGATGACAACGCTTCCGGAACGGCCATGGTCATGGCACTGGCCGACAAACTTGCATCGCAGAGACAAAACCTCCGGCGCAGTGTTATTTTTGTCGCTTTCAGCGCAGAAGAGATGGGGCTGCTCGGTTCGAAGTATTTTGTCAGCCATCCGCCGGTCGGTATTAAAGCGATCAAAGCTATGTTCAACTTCGATATGGTCGGAAGGTTTGACAAAGAGAAAAATTCGATCTCTGTCAGCGGAACAGGAACATCTCTAGAGGCTGATTCGATATTGAAAGCACTTGAACAGGGCCTGCCATTCGACGTGGTACATTCTCCCGACGGGTATGGCCCTTCAGACCACGCCGCCTTTTACACGGCCGATATTCCTGTTTTTTTCATCAATACCGGTGTCCATACCGATTATCACACCCCCTTTGATGACACCTGGAAGCTCGATTTCCAAACCCAGAAAATGGTTGGCGATTATGCTGCCGGGCTTATTATGGCCATCGACAATATGGATAAACCACTGACCTTCAAAGAATCCGGGAAAAAAGAAGGATCGGGTCGAGGCGGCAGACGGTTGAAAGTCACCCTGGGCGTCATGCCGGATTTTGCCGGCACCGGTGAAGAGGGGCTCAGGATTGACGGGGTGACTAAAGAGGGCCCTGCCGACAAGGGTGGAATGAAGAAAGGAGATGTGATCGTAGCCATGAATGGCATGAAGGTAGGCAACATCTATGAGTATATGTCGCGCCTCCAGAAACTAAAACCAGGAATGACCGTTAACGTGGAGATCCTGCGGAACGGGCGAAAAGAGGTGTTGCTTATTCAATTATAACAAGTGTCGCGATGGGGCTTCAGGCTATATTTACAGAGGCTTTTCTGCTGAAATTCATCAAATTCTCACTGGTTGGATTTTCCGGAATTTTCGTGGATTTCGGAACTACCTTTCTTTGTAAGGAAATATTTAAAATCCAGAAATACTTTGCCAATTCCCTGGGATTCATCCTGGCAGCCACCTCCAATTATATTCTCAACCGGTTGTGGACTTTTCACAGCACCAATCCCAATGTGATGCTGGAATTTTCCAGGTTTTTTATAATCGCACTTATCGGGCTGATCATTAATTTGTTGATCATCTGGGCCATGTCCGGAAAATTCAAGGTCAATTTCTATCTATCCAAACTGGTTGCCACCGTTGTAGTGACCTTATGGAACTTCCTGATCAATGCTTATTACACCTTTGCCTGATTTTCTTACAAGCCATTCCTGTTAACGGCCTTTGGTCATGGAGGAGGGGATCACGATGATAAAATCCGCTGTTTTTCGCGTTTCTTGTGAAATCGTATCGATATTTTCCTGTTCCACACAGGTAATGGTCATGATTTTAGGCTCATAACTTGTTTTGCGGATGATTTGGCGGGTATACCACACCATCCCTTCATAATTATCACTGTGGAAGGCTCCATGGAAATGGAGAAGGGTTTTCTCACCGAATGCATGTTTCATCAGAAAATGGGCCATAGTGGCATCCTTAATGGCTTGCGCCTTACCGAGGTTTGGCATGGGGTGGGCATCCTCTCCACCTGTGGCTTTTCCAATGTTGGCATAACATGAAAGGGAATCCGGGTATCGGATGGGCAATGGTGCGATAAGGCCACGCTGCATAGCGTTGATGCTGTCAAGCCCCTCAAAGCCTTTCAGGTTGACGATAGCGGCATAACGGCGGGGAATATTGGTGGCCACGAACTTCAGCCCCTTTTCACGGGCAAAATCGACCAATGGGGCATAGTCGCTTTTATAATTGGGCCATAACCTGGCCTGAGATTCAAAATCCCTTTTCCGGATCATTTTTGAAACATACTCATTAAGAAGAAGTTGTTGATCTGCCTCGAACATTTCAGCCCCTAATAAGAGATTCTGCCCCTTTACGGCGTAAAGGTCCCTGGTCAGTTCAAACTCCAGCCAATGACAAATGGGGTTATCATGCAATTCTCCAAAGAAAATAATATCGGATCCTGATGCTGCCTTCAACAGATCAGCGTAATCCACTGCTTTCCCCTTGGGATTGAAAATGCGGTAAGCCGGCTTGTCTCCTTTCATGCCAGTCATCGGGATTACCATGATCAAAAGGAAAAAAATAATGCTGGAGCGGCGGGTCCGGATATCACCGGAGTATTTTTGGAAAAGTTTCATGTGAACTTTTATTTAATGAGTCCTTTTTCGACGAAAGCAAGGGGCAGGAGTTGATGAACGCCCTCCACCACCACCACGTTGCCTGATTCGCCACTCATGATCAGCCTGACAGGCCGGCTGAATTTCATTTCATATTCCAGAAGCGCCTGCCGGCACATGCCGCAGGGCGTAACAGGCTCGGTCACGGGAAAGTCATCCGCTTTGGCGGTGATGGCCACAGCCACGACCGGACTCTCTGTTTCAGAGGCCATGGCAGAGAAGAGGGCAACCCTCTCGGCGCATAATCCGACCGGGAAAGAGATATTTTCCTGGTTGCTTCCCCTGAAAACCATTCCGTTTGCCAGCCTGACCGCGGCGCCCACATGATACCTGGAGTAAGGCGCATACGACGTTTTCACCGCTGCTTTTGCTTCCTGAAGCAATGATGCATCATTGCCTTCAAGTTCACCGTCAGAGTTATACAATGTGTATGATACAGGTAGGTTGATGATTTCCATAAGTCGCGTTTTAGTTGATGGGATACTCTTCCTCCGGCAAGTCCTCGTCATCCATAATCGGGATTACAGGCTTAGGCTGGACCAGTTTACCTGAAAGCAAGGCATGGTACTTCTCCTTATCAAGGATCAGGGCTACAGCATCGCGGATTTCGGCATCATCTTTGACAATGGAGAGGACTTTTCCTTTCTGGAAATAATACCGTGAAACGATCTCCAGCTTCAGAAGTTCCCGAATCTGTTCCTTATACGTTTGATAATCATCTGATTTCTCTTTACCCAACCGTTGCCTGATATTCCTGATCTCCTCCGTAAGCGCTTCATAGGTACTATCTTTCTTCACATCCGTAATGAACTGTTCCAGCGCTTTTTCACTGCGCGAGGTATAATTATGCTCCTTTTCTTTGATAAAGGTAAGAAAATCATCAAAAACCGAATCGGTGACATAAAACTGATCCGCCTGTGGAATGGAAGGATGTTTTTGTTCAAAACGGGTAGCGTAATCAAAAATGAGGTAATTGCTGTAAAGATTCAGTGCCAGGCCGCTGTACTTCCTGCCAGGGGTCACCACATCCGGGTGGATACCGCCGCCGTCGTAAACAACCCTTCCGTTTTTGGTTTTAAAGGCACGGATCAGTGAATCCGGTATTTTTCCAAAACTTCCGTCTTTCTGTTTATGTTCATAATCAATGGCTTGGATGCAGCGTCCACTGGGTATATAATATTTTGCCACCGTGATCTTCATCTGGGCATTGTATGAAAGGGGAACAACATTCTGAACCAGCCCCTTGCCGAAAGTCCGCTGGCCAAGTACCAGACCCCGGTCGAGGTCCTGTATGGAGCCTGCAAGGATTTCACTGGCGGAGGCACTGGCCCTGTCAACCATGATCACTACCGGAATATTCAGATCAACCGGCGGGCCGGAGGTATAATGGATCCTGTTTTTCTCGGTGTTTTTTCCTTTGGTACTGACTATTTCCAGTCCCTTTTCCACAAAAATACCGGCGATATCCACTGCTTCATTGAGGAGGCCGCCACCGTTTCCGCGAAGGTCGATGACTATGCCGTTGAGTTGGTTGTTCTCTTTCAGTTTAAGAAAAGCCTGCCTGGTTTCGCGTGCGGCATTCTGGGTAAAGCCGGAAATTTTGATATAACCGATTTGATTTTCAAGCATTCCTGAATAAGGAATGTTATCTACTTTGATGGTTTCGCGGGTAATGGTTTTTTCAACAGGTTTCTCCACGCCATCCCGTTTGATAAGCAGGCGGACGGCAGTTCCGGGTTGACCCTTCAACACGGAACTAACATCTCCGTAAGATTTTCCCTTCGCCGATTTATCGTTGACTTCCAATATCTTATCTCCTGCTTTCAAGCCTGCTTTGTGGGCTGGTGAGTTTTCATAGGGTTCGGAGATCACCACAAACTCACCCTGTTGATGGATGAGTGAGCCAATTCCGCCATATTGACCGGTTGTAATGAATTTATAATCTTCAACTTCCGATTCCGGAATAAAGTTGGTATAGGGATCCAGGGAGCGGAGCATGGCTTCGATGCTGGTTTTGGTCAGTTCTCCGGGATTGATCACATCGACGTAATCCAGATCGAGTTCCCTGATCACATTGGAATAAATATCCAGGTTTTTCACATATTCAAAACCTTGTTGCTCAGGCACCTGTGCTGCCAATGGCACAAACAGGCTACTGAACAGAAGAATGGCAGTAACGACAAAATGTTTGATCATAGGGTATTCTGTTTCAATTTGATTTTTTTTCGGGTACCGGGTCCCAACCACTGCCGCCCCACGGGTTACATCGTCCGATCCGCCGAATTGTAAGCCACAGACCGCGAAAAGGGCCATGGATACTGATTGCCTCAATGCCATATGCGGAACAGGAGGGGGTGAACCGGCACGACGGCATCAGATACGGCGAGATCGCTCCCTGATAAAAGCGGATGAGCAGGATGAGCAGATTACCGATTAATTTTCTCAATTTCCGCACTTAAACGCTGTAAAATTAGGATTATTTTCTGTTGAAGCGGTTCAAAGGGCATTATTTCTTTCCCGTAGTAGGAAATGGATATCAGGAGGGTGAGCCCTGTTTCTGAGACCGCTGTATGCAGTGCATCATTGTTGGTGCGGTATGCTTCCCGTATCCTCCGGCGCATGAGGTTGCGGTCAGGCGCGCGGTGAAGCTGGTGTTTTGGTACCGGGATCATAATTTGCAGTGAGTTTTCACCGGATTGGCGCGAAATGAGATAGTGCACCCTGATGGGTGAGACAGTAAAACGATTTCCGCGGGCGAAGAGTTGCCTGATGATGGCACGTCGCCTCAGCCGTTCGTTCCGGGGAAATTTATTCTCCAAGTGGAGGTATTAAGGGACTGGTGACTACTTTTTCTTTAGTTCCTGGTGAAGGAAAAGATCGATCGCCATGGTCATGGAGGTGGCAAGCTGGGTTGGGGCTTCAAAATCCAGTTTCAGTCCGGCATCGACAACTGCTTTCTGCGTATTGGCCCCGAAAGCTCCGATAGCGGTTTGTCCCTGAACGAACCCGGGAAAATTCTTGAACAAGGATTTTATCCCGGAAGGGCTGAAAAAAACCAGCATATCAAAATCCTGGATCCTTAAATCAGAAAGATCGGAGGCCAGAGTCCGGTATATGATTGCTTTATTGTAATGTATTTTATGATCCTCCAGCAGTTTGGTGATCTCGTTCCGGTGGAGGTCGGAACAAGGCAGGAGGAATTTCTCGTTTTTATGTTTCTTGATCAGTTCCACAAGGTTGGCAGCATTTTCCTTACTGTGGAATATCTTCCGTTTTCGGAACTGGACATATTTTTGCAGATAATAGGCGGTGGATTCGGAAATGCAGAAGTATTTCATTGTCTCCGGGACTTCGAACCGCATCTCTTTAGAGATCCGGAAATAGTGATCCACGGCGTTTTTGGAGGAGAATATCACTGCTGAATATTCGAGCAGGTTCACACGGTCTTTTCTGAAATCCCGTGCTGCTATCCCTTCAATCCTGAAAAACTTTCTGAATGAGATATTGACACCGTATTTCCTGGCAATTTCACCATAAGGCGATTTTTCAATATCCGTTGGTTGTGGTTGGGAGATGAGAATATTCTTTATTTTCAACGTCATAGGCCATTTGTGTACACTGCCCCGAAAAGCTTACACCACCGCGGGATTCGCATAATTCATAACTGTTTTAATCACAACCAGCAGGGGTAAAATTTCGAGGCTGCAAAGATACACAAATAATAATAAATACGAAAATTTGGTCAACTCCGATCCGATAAGAAATCCACGTATAAAACGAACGATAATGAAAACGGTGAGGAGTGCAAGGGTAGGATATAAAAGGACGCTCTGCGGGATGTACACCAGCAATACCAGCAGGAAAAGCAACAACGGGGCGGTAAGGGCAGCGATGACCATCATATTGAGCAGGTAATGATACGTAGCTTCCCTGGTTTTAAAGATTTTCCCCAATATCACGATCAGTAACACCTTGGCAAAAAGGTAAACTGCCAGTCCGGCCAGGATGAACAAATAAACTAACCAGTCGGGAACCATTTCCGGGCGGATTCCCGTTATCCTGCTGTTGATCAGAAACAGAAGCAGGCTGACAGTGATCAGATAGAGGATGATCAGGGTTATGGAGATACGCTCAGTGAAGAGGTTCCCTTCCCGGATAAGCTGGTTGATATAACGGCGGGAGTAAGCGGCCTTTATCACCTGAAGAAAACGGCCCGGGTTAAACACGTGGTTCCATGCCAGCAGGACAAACCCGGTCAGAAAGATGGCTACAACCCAATCACCTGGAATACCGGTGTTGAGTTGTGCTTCGGTATTTTTCGGTTGCAGCTGATGTTGCACAAACACAGAGGAACGCCACTCCTTTCCGGCAAACGGCGTACTTTCCATACTGACGGTAGTGTCGATGGATACGCGAAATAATTTATGCGGGATGGCCATCGGGGAGGGTGTAGTCGATGAATGCTTCCCAAACCGGATCATCCGGCGGATTGGCCAGAAATGCGATCGGTGTTTTTCTGACCGGGTGACAAAAGGTCAGTTTTCTGGCATGAAGGTGAATTCCGCCATCCGGATTGGAGCGCGGATAACCATATTTCAGGTCGCCACGGATCGGACACCCGATAGCGGAAAGTTGTGCCCGTATCTGATGATGGCGGCCGGTCAGAAGGTTCACTGAAAGAAGATAGTAAGACCGGCTCTCCCCTGTAACAGATATGATAAGCTCTGCTTTCCTGCTGCCTTCCACTGGTTTCAGATGGGCAAACGAACGGTTTTTCTGCTCGTCCCTGGTAAGGTAGTGAACGAGGTGCATCTCCTTTTCAGGCGGGGGTGTTTTAACTACCGCCCAATATGTCTTCCCGATTTCATGGTCTTTGAGCATCTGGTTGAGGCGCGTCAGCGCCTTGGTCGTCCGTGCGAATATTACTGCGCCACTCACCGGCCTGTCGAGCCGGTGCACAACGCCAAGAAATGCTTCGCCCGGCTTGTTGTATTTAATTCTGACATACTCCCTGACCATCTCGCTGAGGGGCACATCACCGGTGCGGTCACCCTGAACAATTTCTCCGGGCAGTTTATTGACGATGATCAGGTGATTGTCTTCATACAGGATGCGTTCCTCAATACTGTTCTTTTTCATTCGGGAAATCAAGGGTTTTCACATCACGGATGTAGGAATTGACCGAACCTTTCACCTCCTCGGCCAGGTTATGGTACCTCCGGAGGAACCGGGGGCTGAAATCCATGGTGATCCCCAGCATATCGTGCAGCACCAGCACCTGGCCATCCACTTCCCTGCCGGCACCAATGCCGATGATGGGTATACGAAGGCAGCGCGTTACTTCGGCTCCAAGTCTGGCAGGGATCTTCTCCAGCACAATGGCAAAACAGCCCGATTTTTCCAGCAAATAAGCATCGGCCAGTAATTTATCGGCTTCCTCATCTGTGGTAGCGCGCACGACATAAGTGCCGAATTTATGAATCGATTGAGGCGTAAGTCCGAGATGGCCCATGATCGGTATGCCTGCCGAAAGGATCCGGTCAACCGATTCGAGGATCTCTTGGCCCCCTTCCAGTTTAACGGCATCGGCACCGGTCTCTTTCATGATCCGGATGGCGGAGTTCAGGGCTTCCTTGGAGTTGCCCTGGTAAGTGCCAAAAGGCAGGTCAACCACGACCAATGCCCTTTTAACGGCCCTCACCACCGAAGCGCCATGATAGATCATCTCGTTCAGCGTGATCGGAAGGGTGGAGGCATGTCCCGCCATAACATTCGATGCGGAATCGCCCACCAAAATCACATCGATGCCGGTGGTGTCCAGAATGCGGGCAAAAGAGTAATCGTATGCGGTCAGCATGGCGATCTTCTCCCCTTTAACCTTCATTTCCTGCAATACATGAGTGGTTACCTTGGAAACATTACGAAAGGAAATTGCAGACGACATAATAGGAAATTTAAAGCAAAACTACAATAAAAATACGTACATTTGCCGGTTGTTAAAATTTACGGACATGCGTTTTTACCGATTGCTCCTCCCTGTCTTGTCTGCTGTTCTTCTGCTCCCCTCCTGCAATAAGGAGCTCAACGTCAATGCCGACTGGACTGAAACCATGGTCGTTTACGGTTTGCTGGACCAGACGGCTGACACTAATTATATCAAGATCACCAAAGCCTTTCTTGGGCCGGGAAATGCCATCGGGTTTGCCCATATAAGCGATTCCAGCCAATACCGGGTGTTCCTGGAGGTAAAACTGGATGAATATAAAGACGACAATACCTTTCTCAGGAGTATAAGCCTCGATACCCTGACACTGCACAACAAACAAGCGGGGGACTCGATTTTCTATTTTCCCCATCAGCAGGTTTATTTCACCACCGAAAAACTTAATGAGGAAAACCTGTATAAATTGTCCATCAAAAATCCCGCAACCGGAAAAGTGGTGACCAGTTCGACCAGACTGGTCCACGATTTTGATATCATTCGTCCCCAGTCCCAGGCCAGTTTTATCCCCGGATCAACCTTTCAGGTAAACTGGGAACAGGCCAAAGAGGGAAAGCGGTACCAGATGATGATCCGTTTCTATTATATTGAATTTCAAAAATCAAACCCTTCCTTATCGGAAATCAAATATATGGACTGGATTGTGTTCAACAACCTGAAAAGCCCTGATAATAATTCCATTCAGCCATTTGATCTCTATTTCCAGGCAGATGGGTTTTATTCCGCGGTCGGATCCAAAATACTTCCAAACCCCAATGTAACCCGTAATGCCTGGTACTGCGACTTCATCTTTACCGTTGCGGGCAACGACCTGAACACCTATATGGAGGTAACCGAACCCACGCTCTCCCTTGTCCAGGAAAAACCGCCCTTCACCAATATCAAAGATGGGGATATAGACCAGGTCGGGCTCTTTTCCGCCCGGTTCAGCAAGCGTCAGTACGACACCCTCTTTGTCAGTCCGATCACCAAGAACTTCCTGAAGACTGACGATCGCACCAAGAATCTCGGTTTTTAACCCCATCCCTGCCTTTTTGTCACTCCCTGTCAGAATTTTTGATTTGGCATGGTCATTGACATTTTTCTCTCACTTCAGAGGAAAAATCAATAAATAAAAATTTATATGGCAAAAATTATTGGTATCGATCTCGGAACCACCAATTCCTGTGTGTCGGTGATGGAAGGTAACGAACCCGTTGTAATCCCCAACAGTGAGGGAAGGCGCACTACCCCTTCGGTAGTCGGTTTTACTGACAGCGGGGAGCGGAAAGTGGGTGACCCGGCCAAAAGGCAGGCCATTACCAATCCGAAAAACACTGTATTTTCCATTAAAAGATTTATGGGAGAGACCTGGGACCAGGTCCAGCAGGAAATAAAAAGGGTTCCCTATAATGTAAGCCGGGGAGACAACAACACCCCCAGGGTGGATATCAACGGTAAACTCTATTCGCCACAGGAGATCAGCGCTATGGTCCTTCAAAAAATGAAGAAAACCGCGGAAGATTATCTCGGACAAGAGGTGAAGGAAGCTGTCATCACGGTACCGGCCTATTTCAGCGACAGTCAGCGGCAGGCTACCAAGGAAGCCGGTGAAATCGCCGGTCTGACCGTCAGGAGGATCATCAACGAGCCTACCGCCGCTGCCCTGGCATATGGACTTGATAAAAAACACAAGGATATTAAAGTAGCTGTTTTCGACCTTGGCGGAGGTACTTTTGATATCTCCATTCTTGAGTTAGGAGAAGGAGTTTTTGAGGTAAAATCGACCAATGGAAATACCCATCTCGGCGGAGACGATTTTGACCATGTTGTGATCGACTGGCTGGCAGATGAGTTCAGAAACGAAGAGGGCGTTGACCTGCGTAAAGACCCAATGGCCCTGCAGCGTCTGAAGGAAGCTGCCGAAAAAGCCAAGATCGAACTGAGCAGCTCTACGGAGACAGAAATCAACCTTCCGTATATCATGCCGGTGGATGGTGTGCCCAAACACCTGGTCAAAAAACTAACCCGATCGAAATTCGAACAACTGATCGACACGCTGATGCAATCAACCATACCCCCGTGTCAGAAAGCGCTTCAGGATGCAGGGCTGAAATCGTCCGATATCGATGAGGTCATTCTCGTCGGAGGAAGTACCCGTATTCCCGCAGTGCAAAAGATTGTCCGCGACTTTTTCGGCAAGGAGCCTTCCAAAGGAGTGAACCCTGACGAAGTTGTAGCCATTGGCGCTGCCATCCAGGGTGGTGTACTGACCGGCGAGGTGAAAGATGTATTGTTGCTGGATGTCACCCCGCTTTCGCTCGGAATTGAAACGCTGGGCGGTGTGATGACCCGGCTCATTGAAGCCAATACCACCATTCCGACCCGAAAATCGGAAGTCTTTTCCACTGCAGCCGATAGCCAGACCACGGTAGAAATCCATGTTCTTCAGGGTGAGCGACCGATGGCCAATCAGAACAAGAGCATCGGCCGGTTCCACCTCGACGGCATTCCCCCCGCTCCCCGCGGAATTCCGCAGATTGAAGTAACCTTCGATATCGATGCCAACGGCATCCTGCATGTTACGGCAAAGGACAAAGCCACTGGTAAATCTCAGCAGATCAGGATTGAAGCCTCTTCGGGCCTCTCAGAAAACGAAATCAAGCGGATGCGGGATGAAGCCCAGGTTAATGCCGAGAACGATAAACGGATGAAAGAAGAGGTTGATAAACTCAATCAGGCTGACAGCCTGATCTTCCAGACCGAAAAACAACTCAAAGAGTTTGGCGATAAGTTACCCGCTGATAAAAAAGCCGGGATCGAAACTGCCATGGAAACCCTCCGCACTGCTCACAAAAACCGTGATTTCGCGGCCATCGACACAGCTATGGCTAACCTGAACGCCCTCTGGCAATCGGCCAGCGAAGAGATGTACAAGGCAGCCGGACAACAGCAGGGCCCGCAAGGCGGCCCGCATCAGGATCCCGGAGCCGGAGGGCCGTCAGGCAACAAATCCGGTAACGATGAAGTAACCGATGTAGATTTCGAAGAGGTTAAAGATAAATAACCCTAAACTCAGAAAATAAGCAAGTAGCCAGTATTCAGCTACTTAGATACCGCAGTACTGACGGATCCAATGAAAATTTCCATTCCGGGCGAAATCTTCATTATCCGGAGGTGCTGCGGTTTCTCTTTTATATTATTTTTGTAAAATGAATAAAAAGGCCTCTGTATAAATAAAATATCCAATCATGAAATCTGTGAGCCGGGGAGTTGTGCTGATCTTGATGGCTTTATTGCCCGTTCTTACCCTTTGGGGACAAACCGTGACCGAGTTGGTAATACCAAAGTATTTCGGCAGCAAGACCGCACCAACTGCCAATTCAGGGCGTACTGCCTTTGCGGTTTGTTTCCGGATCGACGGGCTGGCTCCCAGCACCACCTATGACCTCCGACCCGGAATCGGGCTGGTCACTGAAGCCGGAACTACCTATGGAGCCGGTAATTACTGGAATGGAACCACGTTCTCAGGTACTTCTTCCATCCTGAATTGTTTCACTACCGATGCTGCGGGAAGCAGCGGACCTGTTTGGATTTTTATCCAGCCCACCGGAAATTCCAGCCGTTTCGATGCCGGTCAGGTACATAACCTGCGCCTTGGATGGGTTACCTCCGGTGGAAGTTTACCGACCTCCCCTCTCTTTGTCGGCACCAAAACCCTTACAGCGCTTGATATCGCCATAACCCCCCGTACCCCGGCGACCACCGATGACGGATGCTTTGTGAAAGGCAGTTCACTCCCCCCTTCCAACGGAAAATTCATGCTGATGTACGACAATGAAGCGGGCACCGGCGATCCCCTTTTCGCGTATCAGATCCTTCCGGCCACTCCGACCCAGACCAGTAACACTGAACTTCCGGCAGTTATCAATGATGTGTATATGCAAATCGGAACCAGTGCTGCCGGAGATTATCCCGCGGTCGTACCCATCGGCGCCAACAATCCATCCGGTGTCAGGCGGGTTGAATCCCGGAACCCGGACAACACAGTTTACGCTTTCAACACCA
>CAYLVY010000019.1:21514-40662 GCA_964387205.1 uncultured Draconibacterium sp. | reverse complement strand
GTTAAATAGCCATGATACAGCAAGAGTCAAGATTAACAGTAGCAGATAACAGCGGGGCCAAAGAGGTCCTTTGCATCAAGGTACTCGGTGGTACCAGAAAGAGATACGCCAGGGTGGGTGACAGGATCATCGTTACCGTAAAATATGCGCTTCCTTCCGGAAATATCAAGAAGGGAACGGTGGCGAAAGCCGTGGTGGTGAGAACCAAAAAAGAGATTCGCCGAAACGACGGATCGTACATCCGGTTTGATGATAACGCGGTAGTGTTGCTGAACAATGCCGGTGAAATGATCGGAACCCGTATCTTCGGGCCGGTTGCCCGTGAGTTGCGCGAAAAACAGTTCATGAAAATAGTTTCTCTGGCACCTGAGGTGCTTTAAGATTTTTCCAAGATCATGCAAAAGAAGTTAAACATACGGAAAGGCGACACGGTGATGGTGATTGCCGGTGACAGCAGGGGGCAGCAGGGCAAAGTGCTGCGCGTCGATGCCGATGAATATAAAGCCATCGTGGAAGGCGTCAACCTGGTTTCCAAACATACCAAGCCCAATGCTAAAAGCCCGCAGGGGGGGATCGTGAAAAAGGAAGCCCCGGTTCATATGTCAAACCTCAAACTTATTGACAGTTCCGGCAAACCTACAAGGATCGGTCGTAAGGTTGACCCGAAGACAAACAAACTGGTTAGGATTTCTAAAAAATCAGGGGAGGTAATAAAATAATGGCATACACACCCAGACTGAAGGAAAAATACCTGCAAGAGGTAGTTCCTGCGCTCATCAAACAGTTCGATTTCAAAAGCCCGATGCAGGTTCCGCGTATCAGCAAGATCTGCCTCAACCAGGGGCTCGGAATTGCCAATACCGACAAGAAGTTCATCGAGAACGGCATCAATGAAATGACCATGATCACCGGTCAGAAAGCCGTGGCTACCAAATCACGGAAAGATATCTCCAACTTCAAACTCCGCCGGGGCAATCCCATCGGCGTCAGGGTTACCCTGCGCGGTGAAAAGATGTACGATTTCCTCGACCGGCTCATCTCCGTGGCGCTACCCCGGGTCCGCGATTTTCGCGGAGTCAATGATAAAGGGTTCGATGGCCGTGGCAATTATACATTGGGCATTACCGAACAGATCATCTTTCCGGAGATCGATATTGATAAAGTCAATAAGATCAATGGATTGGATATCACATTTGTGACTACAGCCCGCAATGACCGTGAGGCTTATGCCTTGTTAAAAGAATTTGGTATTCCTTTTAAAACAAAATAGATCAGTATGGCAAAAGAATCAATGAAAGCCAGGGAACGCAAACGTGAACGTCTGGTGGAGAAATTTGCTGAGAAGAGAAAGGCACTGAAAGAAGCCGGCGATTACCTCGCCCTGCAAAAATTGCCCCGCAATGCCTCCCCGGTGCGCCTGCACAATCGCTGTCAATTGACCGGTCGCCCGAAAGGATATATGCGCCTGTTTGGCATATCCCGTATTAATTTCAGGGAAATGGCCAACAAAGGGCTTATCCCCGGTGTCCGCAAGGCAAGTTGGTAAAAAATACAATCACATCTGTTGCAAGTTGAAAACTCAAAACAATAAATAAATGGTTACGGATCCCATTGCAGATTATTTGACCAGAATCCGGAATGCCGTGATGGCAAACCACCGGATTGTTGAAATTCCCAAATCCAGGATCAAGGAGGAAATTACCCGTATTCTCTTTGAAAAGGGGTACATTCTGAATTATAAGTTGGAAAACGACCCCAAGCCGGGGATTATCAAGATCGCCCTGAAATACCACCCGGTGACCAAGGTTTCGGCCATCAATACCCTTTCCCGTGTCTCCAAACCCGGTTTGAGGAAATATGTGGGCAGCGATGAACTTCCCAGGGTGCTTAATGGCCTGGGCATCGCGGTCATCTCCACTTCACAGGGGGTCATGACCGACAAGGAGGCCAAGACAAAGCACATTGGTGGCGAGGTATTGTGTTATATTAGTTAATGAGGAGTTAGTATTATGTCAAGAATAGGTAAACTTCCGATTGTCATCCCTGCCGGCGTCGAGATACAGATCTCCGATGCCAATCTGGTTACGGTGAAAGGCAAACTCGGACAACTGAAACAGCAGGTTGACCCGCGGATCACGCTCAGGGTTGACGGATCCAATTTATTGGTCGAACGGAGCAGCGACGAGCGTACCGACAGGGCGATGCACGGTTTATACCGCGCACTGGTGGCCAATATGGTCAAAGGAGTTTCTGAAGGCTTTAAAACGGTGCAGGAGCTGGTAGGTGTTGGTTATAAGGCATCGGCTAACGGAAACGTACTAGAGCTGGCCCTTGGTTACTCCCATAATATCATGATGGTGCTTCCGGAGGAGATCACGGTCGAAACCACTGCCATCAAAGGGAAAAATAATACCATTATCCTGAAGTCCTTCGATCGGCAGTTGCTGGGACAGGTAGCGGCCAAGATCCGTTCATTCCGTCGTCCGGAGCCATACAAGGGCAAGGGAATCCGGTTTGAGAACGAGGAGATCAAGAAGAAGGCAGGAAAATCGGCTGCCGGACAATAATCAGGACATCAATCCGCGTAAGCGTTGGATATTCAAATTTAGAAAACAATGGCAATCAAAAGTAGAAAAGATTATCGCAGGTTCAGGATCAAGCAAAGGATACGCAAGATCGTACAAGGGACTCCTGACAGGCCTCGCATGACAGTTTTCCGCAGTTGCAAAGCGATCTATGTGCAACTGGTCGATGATAATACCGGAAAAACCCTGGTAGCTGCCTCTTCGATGGAAAAGGAGATGAAGGGACAAGGCGGCACCAAGACTGATATGGCCCGTTTGGTTGGCCGGAAGGTTGCTGAGAAAGCAATCCAGGCTGGTATCGATAGCGTGGTGTTCGATCGTAATGGTTATTTATATCATGGCAGGGTGAAGACCCTCGCCGATGCTGCCCGGGAAGGCGGCCTTAAATTCTAGGACTGGATATGACAAACGTTAATGTAAAAAGAGTAAAATCAAGCGAGATCGAATTCAAGGATCGCCTGGTCAGCATTCAGCGTGTAACCAAGGTTACCAAGGGAGGAAGGACGTTTAGTTTTTCGGCCATTGTGGTGGTCGGGAATGAAAACGGCGTGGTCGGATATGGTCTTGGAAAGGCCAAGGAAGTCACGGCAGCCATCGCCAAAGGGGTGGACGATGCGAAGAAAAACCTCATCAAGGTTCCCATTCTGAAGGGTACGATTCCGCACGATCAGTTGGGGAAATACAGCGGTGCGCTGGTTTATCTGAAGCCTGCAGCCCCTGGTACCGGTGTAATCGCCGGTGGCGCCATGCGTGCAGTATTGGAAAGCGTGGGTGTGAAAGACGTGCTGGCAAAATCAAAAGGTTCCTCCAACCCCCACAGCGTGGTGAAGGCTACCATCAATGCCCTGATGAAAATGCGCGACCCCTTTACCATTGCACAACTCAGGGGTGTTGAGCTCAACCAGGTTTTTAACGGCTAATAACACAATAAGGAATCATTACACGATGGAAAAGATAAAGATCACCCAGATTCGCAGCGGTATCGGAAGACCATTGCGCCAGAAGCGCACCCTGGAAGCCCTTGGGCTGAAGAGGATCCGTCATACCGTGGAGCACCAGGCCACCCCGCAGATCCTGGGTATGGTGAACAAAGTTCAGCACCTGGTTGCTGTTGAAGAAGTAAAATAACGATAAAAGGATACTGTCATGGATTTAAGCAATCTTAAACCAGCAAAAGGTTCAATAAAAAAAGAAAAACGGATTGGTCGGGGTGAGGGCTCCGGTCATGGAGGTACCTCTACCCGTGGCCATAAAGGAGCCAAATCACGTTCCGGATATTCCAAAAAACTGGGATACGAAGGTGGCCAGATGTCTCTGGTGAGACGCGTTCCCAAATTCGGTTTCAAGAATTTCAACCGGGTGGAGTATAAGGGTATCAATCTCGATGTCCTCCAACAACTGGCTGATAAAAAGGGTATTACCGTAATCAACCCGCAGGTTTTGCAGGAAAACGGATACGCATCGAAAAACGACCGTATCAAGATACTGGGCCGGGGGGAACTGAAAACTAAAATGGATGTAACTGTCCACGGTTTTTCTGAAAAAGCCAGAAAATCGATTGAAGAAACAGGTGGAGTAGCTAACACACTTTAATCTTGCCTTAATGAAAAAGTTGATTCAAACCATTCGAAATATCTGGAAGATTGAGGATTTGCGCAAAAGGATCCTTTATACCCTCGGGATCATCCTGATCTATCGTTTTGGTTCATATGTCGCATTGCCGGGAGTTGATCCCGGAATGCTTGCCAACCTCCAGAACCAGGCCAGTTCCGGGCTGCTGGGATTGCTCAACATGTTCTCGGGAGGAGCTTTCTCCAATGCCTCCATCTTTGCCCTCGGCATAATGCCGTATATCTCCGCGTCCATCGTGATGCAACTTCTGGGTATGGCCATTCCGTATTTCCAGAAGCTGCAGAAAGAGGGGGAGAGTGGCCGGAAGAAGATCAACCAGATGACCCGTTACCTGACAGTGGTCATCCTGATTTTCCAGTCCCCGGCCTATATCGCCAACCTGGCAGCGCAACTCCCGCCTGAGGCAATTTATCCGTTTAATCCTGCAGTTACCCACCATTCCGTATTTTCATTTTTCGGAATATCCTCCATCATTCTTCTGACAGCCGGTTCGATGTTTGTCATGTGGCTTGGTGAAAGGATTACCGATAAAGGGATCGGCAATGGGATCTCCCTGATCATCATGATCGGGATCATCGCCCGACTGCCGTTTTCACTGGTCGGTGAACTTGTCTCCCGCATGGAACAGAAAGGCGGTGGCCTTGTACTGTTTGTCGTGGAAATTGCTTTCCTGGTATTTGTGATCCTGATGACCATCCTGTTGGTTCAGGGAACCCGCAAAATTCCCGTCCAGTACGCCAAGCGGATAGTCGGTAACAAACAATACGGCGGAGTGAGGCAGTATATCCCGCTCAAGGTCAACGCTGCCGGTGTAATGCCCATCATCTTTGCCCAGGCTATCATGTTCCTGCCGCTTACCCTTGCAGGTTTTGCCAGCAATGAAACCCTGACCGGTATTGCCCAGGTATTCACTGATGTGAACGGGTTCTGGTATAACATGGTCTTTTTTATACTGATCATTGTATTTACCTATTTCTATACAGCCATCACGGTGAATCCAAGCCAGATGGCGGAGGATATGAAGAAGAACGGCGGGTTTATTCCGGGTATCAAACCCGGGAAAAAGACGGCCGATTTTATTGATGAAATTATGTCCCGTATCGTATTGCCCGGATCGATCTTTCTCGGTTTTGTAGCCATAATGCCGGCCATTGTCAGCTTAATCGGAGTAACCTCTCAGTTTGCGCAGTTTTACGGCGGTACCTCCCTGCTGATCCTTGTCGGGGTTGTGCTCGACACCCTGCAACAGATCGAGAGCCATCTGCTGATGCGTCATTACGACGGTCTGACCAAATCCGGACGAATAAAAGGACGGTCGTCATTTGCGGTAAGCGGCCAATAAGATATGTTGAATAAACAATTGTCGGTAAAAACGGCAGAAGAGATTGAGATATTAAGGGAGAATGCGTTGATCGTCAGCAAGACCCTTGCAGAAGTCGGGAAGCACATTCAACCGGGTGTTAAAACGATAACACTTGACAACATAGCGGAAGAGTTTATCCGGTCGGAAGGAGCGGTACCGGGTTTCAAAGGTTACCGCGGTTTTCCTGCAACACTCTGCATATCGGTCAACGAAGAGGTGGTGCATGGGATACCGGGAGAGAGAGTTCTTATAAATGGTGATATAGTTTCGATCGACTGTGGGTGCCGAAAGAACGGGTACTATGGCGATTCTGCCTATACCTTCGCGGTGGGGGAGGTGAAGCCGGAGGTAAAAAACCTTCTGGTTCATACAAGGGAATCGCTGATCAGGGCGCTGGAATTTGCCGTCGCCGGAAAACGGGTTGGCGATATCAGCGCTGCCGTTCAGGAGTATGTGGAAGGTTATGGATATTCGGTGGTGAGGGAATTGGTGGGGCATGGAATCGGTACACAGTTGCATGAGAAACCCGACGTGCCGAATTATGGTAAGCGGGGTTCAGGAATGAAACTGCTGGAGGGGATGACCATCTGCATTGAGCCTATGATCAATCTGGGCGTAAAAGGGGTGGTGCAAAATCCTGATGGTTGGACGATCACAACGGCCGACCGCATGCCCAGCGCTCATTTCGAGCTTACTGTCGCGATCAGGAAAGACAAAGCAGATGTGCTTTCCACTTTCCGGTACATCGAAGAGGTTGCAGGATAAAGTTGTTTAATATATGGCAAAACAATCGTCAATTCAGCAGGATGGCACCGTCATCGAATCTCTGGGAAACGCAATGTTCCGGGTTGAACTGGAGAACGGGCACGTGATAACGGCCCATATTTCCGGGAAGATGCGGATGCATTATATAAAAATTCTGCCGGGAGACCGTGTCAGGATCGAAATGTCACCCTATGATTTGACAAAAGGAAGGATCACCTTCAGGTATCAATAGTAAAACGAACAGAGGAATGAAAGTCAGAGCATCAATCAAGAAAAGGACGGCCGATTGCAAGATCGTTCGCCGCAACGGTAAATTGTACGTGATCAACAAAAAGAATCCCAAGTACAAGCAAAGACAAGGATAAGATTAACATTATAAAACACAATACCATATGGCCAGAATTGCAGGTATAGATTTACCTAAAAATAAAAGGGGCGAGATCGGGCTTACTTACATCTACGGGATTGGAAGGAGCACGGCTCAGCATATTCTTGATACAGCCGGTGTTGACCGTAACAGAAAGGTGCTGGAATGGAATGATGAGGAGCAGAATAAGATCCGTGCCATTATCAACGAAAATTTCAAGATTGAGGGCGCGCTGAGGTCCGAGGTTCAGATGAACATCAAGCGTTTGATGGATATTGGCTGTTATCGCGGGGTTCGCCATCGCCTTGGTTTGCCTGTGCGGGGACAGAGTACCAAGAACAATGCCCGTACCCGTAAAGGAAAGAAAAAGACTGTTGCAAACAAGAAAAAGGCAACCAAAGGTTAATCGTTAAGCTTAGCATGTAGTAATCTGAATTATGGCAAAAACTGAAAAAAGTTCAAAGAAAAGGGTAGTCAAGGTTGACGCGCTCGGAAAAGCTTACGTCAATGCTTCCTTTAATAACCTCATCGTGACCCTTACCAACAATGCCGGACAGGTGATCAGTTGGTCGTCGGCCGGGAAGATGGGATTCAAAGGCTCCAAAAAGAATACACCCTACGCGGCCCAGATGGCAGCGCAGGATGCATCTAAAGTAGCTTATGATCTTGGTCTGCGGAAGGTAAAGGTCTATATCAAAGGACCCGGTGCCGGACGCGAATCTGCTATCCGCACCATCCACACCGCCGGAATAGAGGTGACCGAGATAGTGGATATCACCCCCCTGCCGCATAACGGTTGCCGCCCTCCCAAAAGGAGAAGGGTCTAATTTCGAAGTAGAAAAAATAACAAATATACCATGGCAAGATACATTGGTCCAAAAACACGTATTGCAAGAAGGTTCCGGGATCCCATTTTTGGTTCCGACAAGAGTTACGAAAAGAAAAATTATCCGCCGGGCATGCACGGTCAGAACAAGAGACGTTCAAAAGTTTCCGAATATGGCGTCCAGCTGGCAGAGAAGCAGAAAGCCAAATATACTTACGGAATCCTGGAGCGTCAGTTCAGGAACACCTTCCTCAAGGCTGCCCGTAAGGGAGGAATCACCGGCGAAGTGCTGCTCCAGCTTATTGAATCACGTCTCGATAACGTGGTATTCCGGCTTGGAATCTCTCCGACGCGTGACGGAGCGAGACAATTGATTGGTCACCGGCATATTCTCGTAAACGGCCGTATCGCTAATATCCCTTCCCTGGAACTTCGCCCCGGCGATATTGTCGCTGTTCGTGAACGCTCCAAATCGCTCGAAATTATTGCCAATTCCCTTTCCGGACGCGGAAGCCAGTACCCCTGGCTCGAATGGGACAGTGCCATGATGGTGGGCAAATTTATGAACTATCCCGAACGTGACCAGATTCCCGAAAATATCCGGGAACAGTTGATCGTCGAGTTGTACTCGAAGTAAAATAAATTCCGGGCAGGGGACTCCCGGGGCACCTTTGTACCACCTGATTTCCCGGTCCAAGCATCAAACAGAACAATAAAAAGAGATCATATGGCGATTTTACCGTTTCAAAAACCAGACAAGGTGATCATGGTAGAAGCTACCGACACCAGGGGCGTTTTTGAATTTCGCCCACTGGAACCAGGCTTCGGCGTAACCATCGGCAATTCACTTCGCAGGATATTACTCTCCTCCCTGGAGGGTTATGCCATTACTTCTGTGAAGATCGAAGGGGTGGAACAGGAGTTCTCTACCATCAAGGGCGTTATTGAAGATGTTACTGAGATCATTCTGAATCTGAAGCAAATCCGCTTTAAGAAATTGATCGATTCTGAAAATTCGGAAAAGGTCAATATCGTGATTGCGCAACAATCCGAGTTTAAAGCCGGAGATATCAACAAGTTCCTCACGGTTTTCCAGATTCTGAACCCTGAACTGGTTCTCTGCCATATGGAGCCGAATGTGAAACTCTCCCTCGAAATTTCTATCGATAAAGGAAGGGGATATGTGCCGGCGGAAGAGAATAAAACCCTCAGTTCATCACTCGGAAGGATCGCGATCGACTCGGTGCATACCCCGATCAAGAACGTGACTTTCACCGTGGAAAACTTCCGCGTGGAACAGAAAACCGATTATGAAAAGCTGGTTTTGGATGTTTTGACCGATGGTTCTATCCATCCTAAAAATGCCCTCAAAGAGGCTGCCAGGGTACTCATCCATCACTTTATGCTCTTTTCGGATGAGAAGATAACCCTTGATTCGGCTGAGAAAGCTGTGGCCGAGGAATTTGATGAAACCTCCCTGCACATCCGCCAGCTTCTGAAAACTAAGCTGGTCGATATGGACCTCTCCGTGAGAGCGCTCAATTGCCTGAAAGCTGCTGATGTCGAATACCTCGGCGACCTGGTGGCTTTCAATAAAAACGATCTGCTGAAGTTCCGGAATTTTGGAAAAAAATCACTGACCGAACTCGAAGAACTGGTCAGGACCAAAGGACTTGAATTTGGAATGAACACAGCGAAGTATAAATTAGATAAGGATTAATTGCAATGAGACACCAGAAGAAATTTAACCATTTAGGCAGAAAAAGCGCTCATCGTAAAGCGATGTTGTCCAATATGGCCGCTTCACTGATCCTGCATAAAAGGATTCACACCACCGTTGCCAAAGCCAAGGCACTTCGCGTATTTGTTGAACCCCTGATCACCAAATCGAAAGACGATACTACCCATTCCCGCAGGACAGTTTTCAGCTATCTGCAGAATAAAGAAGCGGTGACTGAACTGTTCAAGGAGATCTCCACCAGGATCATGGAACGTCCGGGTGGCTACACGCGCATTCTTAAAACCGGCAACCGTTTTGGTGATAACGCCGAAATGTGCCTTATTGAATTGGTGGATTATAACGAAACAATGCTGTCGACCCGTGAGGAGGGTAAAGCAAAAACCACCCGCCGCCGTCGCGCCGGAGGCCGTAAAAAGAGTGAGGCTGAAGGTGTCACCGGAGAGCCGAAGGCCGAAAAGACGCCTGAGACCGGTAAGGATGAATCCTGATAACCTACGTTAACAATCTATGAGCATTCAAAGGATAACACTGGGTGTTATCCTTTTGCATTTCAATAAATGTCAAACAGTCAAATAATATAAGTATGAGTACAATCTTGTCCGTTCGCGCCAGACAAATTCTGGATTCCCGCGGTAATCCCACCATCGAAGTGGATGTCATATCCGATAACGGTATCATTGGCAGGGCCGCTGTACCTTCCGGCGCCTCCACCGGTGTGCATGAAGCAGTGGAACTTCGTGACGACGATAAGAAGGTTTTTCTCGGCAAAGGGGTGTTACAGGCCGTTCATAATGTCAATACGGTGATCGCACCGGAAGTCCAGGGAATGTATATCACCGATCAGATTGAACTGGACCAGAAACTGATCACCCTTGACGGAACCCCCAACAAAGGAAACCTGGGCGCCAATGCCATCCTCGGTGTTTCACTCGCCGCTGCTCACGCTGCAGCACAAACCACCGGTCAGGAGCTATACCGTTATATTGGTGGTGTTTCGGCCCGCACCCTGCCGATCCCGATGATGAATATCCTCAATGGTGGCTCCCATGCCGACAACAGTATCGACTTTCAGGAATTCATGATCATGCCGGTGGGAGCGCCCAGTTTTTCTGAAGCCCTCCGCATGGGAGCCGAGGTTTTTCATCATCTGAAATCGGTGCTGAAAAAAGGGAAATATTCCACCAATGTCGGAGATGAAGGCGGATTTGCCCCTAATCTCAGATCCAATGAAGAGGCGCTTCAGGTGATTATGAAAGCTATTGAAACCGCCGGATATAAACCCGGAAGCGACATTTTCATTGCACTGGACCCTGCTTCCTCAGAATACTTCCTTCCCGAAGAAAATGTCTATCACCTTAAGAAATCTACCGGAGAAAAACTGACCCCATCCCAGATGGTCTCTTTCTGGAAGGATTGGGTCAACCGCTATCCGATCATTTCCATTGAAGATGGGATGGCTGAGGATGACTGGGCTGGATGGAAAGAGATGACTATGCAATTGGGAAACCGGATTCAGTTGGTTGGCGATGACCTGTTTGTTACCAATGTGGAACGCTTGTCCCGTGGTATCCGCGAAGGTGTTGCCAACTCTATTCTGGTGAAAGTCAATCAGATTGGTTCACTTACCGAAACAATCAGCGCTGTAAACCTGGCATACAGGAACAGCTACACGGCCGTCATGAGCCACCGCTCTGGCGAAACCGAGGATGTTACCATTGCCGACCTGGCCGTGGCACTCAACACCGGACTGATCAAAACCGGTTCAGCCTGCCGCACCGACCGTATTGCCAAGTACAACCAATTGCTCCGCATCGAAGAGCAACTGGGCGACAGCGCGTACTACCTGGGTAAAGATTTTAAATTTCTGAAATAGAATTTTTTCGGGGAGGATAGATAATCAGTTATTTATCTTCCCCTTAAATCCCAGTTTGAACTCGTCCAGGGTCATTTTCTGATAGGCATCGGTGCCATACCAGTTCAATACTTTCTCAAACGGCGCAGCCTGTTGGTAACCTGCCAGCACATTGAGCATCTGACCCTTTTCGTTTAAGAAGACAAAGGAGGGGTACGACATCTTACCCCTTAAAAGGCTGACGGCAAGTTGGTGAGAGCTCCTTTTGCCCTGCGGATTGGGATTGACGAATGTCTGACCGTCGATGACCACGGTGTCTTTTCGTTCCGCGTTGAACTTCACGCAGTAAAAGTTCTTGTTCATGTATTCGGCAATCACAGGATTGGCAAATGTTTCGGCATCCATCCTTTTGCACCATCCGCACCAGTCGGTGTACATGTCGATAAAGATCTTTTTCGGCTTCTTTTTGATCAGCGAATAGGCTTCCTCGAAGGAGTACCATTTGACGGGTGATTCCCTCACCGGTGGTTTTGCAGGTGCCTGGGCAGAAGCAGTATGTACATAACCTGTAAAGACCGCCAGTAATATCAATATTTGCAGATTGTATTTTTTCATGTTTCGATATGATTTATTAGCACTATTATTCAATTCTTCGAACATCCATCTCCATATCCTTTTTCTTCAAGGTTTCCCTTTTGTCAAAGGAGTGCTTGCCACGGGCCAGGGCAATATTAAGCTTCGCAAGCCCTTTCTCATTGATAAACAGTAGTATGGGGATAATTGTAAAGCCGCGCTCCTTGACTTTGATCGCCAGTTTTTTTAATTCCCTTCGGGTCAGCAGTAATTTCCGGTCGCGCTTCGGTTCATGATTATAATGTGTGCCGAAGATGTATTCTGCAATATGCATGTTCCTTACAAACAACTCCTCTCCCGAAAACGAACAATAAGCATCGGTAATATTAGCTTTGCCGTCACGGATCGATTTGATTTCCGTGCCGGTAAGCTGAATACCGGCGGTAAACTCCTGTATGAGATAGTACTCGAAGGACGCCCTTTTGTTTTTTATCGTGACCGTTTTCTCCAATTTCAATTCTGTGATTCCGGCAATAATATTACACGAACGTAATGTTCGGTGTTTAAGTATTTGGCCGCGGTGCTTTTCAGATCGTTGATCCCGACAGCATTTACTTTCTCCTGGTACGCGGATATGGCTGAAGGATCACCACCGGTGAAATAGATGGATTCAATCTTGTTCAGCCAGAAGTCATTTTTCTGAAGATCGGTTTCCCGGTTGCGAAGGAGCGCCTCTTTGGCTTTTTTCAGGTCGGTTTCGGTTGGCCCTTTCTTCCTGAGTTTTGTGATTTCACTCAGCACCGTTTTGCTTAGCTTTTCTGCTCGTTTCGGCGAACAACCGAACATGACGATGAGGTTATATTCGGCTTTTGGATATTTTTCGGCGTCCAGCATGATTTGCGGCGAGTAAACTCCGCTAAGCTGCTCGCGGATCACCTCATTAAGCTTGATCGAAAGGATCTCCTGCATCATATCAAAATGGAGGACTGTGGTTTCATTCCAATCGATGGGTTCCGACATGACCATGCCAACCATTCCCTGCGGGTCGCTGCCTTTCCGTATGGTCACTTTTGTAATCCCCGGTGCCATGACAGGTGACACATTCTTCCAACTCTCCTTTTTTCCTGTTGATGGCAGGTTCCCGAGGTAATTCTGCGCGAATTGAACGATCGGTGCTGCCTTTTTAAGGCTGACGGGTATGACCGTCGATGTACTGTCGGTTCGGACAAGTACGGAATCGGCTACATCAACCGAATCGAGAGAAAAATTTCCGGTAAAGAAGAAAATGAAATCGGAGGCATCAGCAAACCTTTCATTATAGTATCGACAGAGTTTTTCGTGATCGATGCTTGCCAGCTCTTCCGGGGTAGGGAAGATCACTAACCGTTTATAACCCGGATAGACCGATTTGAACAAGGTGTCATAAAAACTCATGATCGGGCTGGCTTTTACGAATTTAAGCTGGTTTTCCATCTGTGACATGAATGCCTGAAAGGCTGTAGTGTCCTTTCTGGGGTGATGGATATAAAGATAGATCATCTGCATAAAAGTCTCCAGATCTTTCGGGTTGGTTTTCCCGCGCAATCCTTCTCTGATATCGTTTATATAGGGTGAGAGCTGGATAGTTTTACCCTTCAGTTTTTTCTCAAGTTCCACATTGTCGAATTTTCCGATTCCACTCATTCCGATCACCTGACCGGCAAAATTAACCGACAGGAAATCTTCATCCGGGACAAGCGAGTGGCCGCCCGGGCTATAAGCCGACATCAGTATCTCATCATTTTTGAATTCAGTAGGTTTTAATACAATTTTTACGCCATTCGCCAGGGTCATTTCGGTAAAACCAAGTTCTTTGTTTTCCCGGGTAATTTCAACGGGAATTTCCGGTAAGGTCTCTTCCAGAAGGGGTTCTTCCCTGAACCGGTCAACATATGCTGTAAGTGGTTGTGTTTTCGATTGATCGATGATGGTTAGTATTTCGTTTTCACCGGGCACTTTTACTCCTTCTTTCTCCGGGGCCATCACCACGAGTCCGAGGTTCCTGTCTGTAACCCACTGTGCGGCCATTTCATTCACCTTCTCCAGGGTGATCTCGGGTAATATGTTTTTCAGGTATTTATACTGTTTGACTGCACCAGGAACTGCCTGCCCGATAAGATAATGGTTGACATACTGGCCGCAGAAAACCGAGGATTCTGTTTTATCTGCTTCCTTTGAGGCCTTTTCATAACGGGTAAGAATCTCCTCTTTCTGACGTTCAAATTCGGTTGCAGTAAAGCCGAACCTTTTAACCCTTTCATTCTCGGCCAACATGACTTCCAGTGTTTTACCTATCAGGTTTTCTTTGGGCATTGCATTGATCATGAACGCATCTTTGCTCCTTGCCAGGAATTGTCCATAATCTGATTGGGCAAAAACAAAAGGAGCATCTGGTTTCAGGGAGATTTCATTGAGTCGGTTATTCAGCATTCCGGTATACAGCTCTGCCGTTATCCTGTCAAGGAAATCTGACAGGGTTTTATCCGGTGTAACCGGATGTTTGTAGAAGATAAGGAGGAAGTTGTTGGTTGCTTCCTTGTCGGTGGTGATGGCAATCAAGGGTGTCTCATTGTCCGGTACGTCATAGTTTTCCCTGGTTCTTGGGGCAGAGGGGTTGGTTAATCCTCCGAATGCAGCCTTGATTTTGGCTTCTGCCTGATCGGGTTCCAGGTCCCCGACAACGATCACCGCCTGGAGGTCAGGCCGGTACCAATCCCGGTAAAAAGCCCTCAGTGTTTCATGCTGAAAATTCCGGATGACATCAATGCTGCCGATCGGAAGCCTTTCCGCGTAGCGGGAATCTTTAAAAATCACCGGAAGGAACTTCTTCATCATGCGGTCCTGGGCCCCAAGTCCTAATCGCCATTCCTCTTCAATGATGCCCCGTTCCTTGTCAATCTCTTTTCCGTCCAGCAGGGCGTAATGGGCCCAATCCACCAGTACCTGGTAGCCTGTTGCAACGAGGGACGTGTCGTCGGTGGGTAACTGGAGCATGTAGACCGTTTCGTCAAAACTGGTATAGGCATTGATGTCGGCTCCGAATTTTACGCCTGTCTTTTGCAGGAAGTCGATCAGGTCGTTTTTGGGAAAATTCCGGGTTCCGTTGAAATTCATGTGTTCCATGAAATGGGCAAGTCCCTTCTGGTCGTCATTTTCCAGGATCGATCCGGCATTGACTACCAGGCGCAACTCGATCCGTTTTTCGGGTTTACTGTTTTTACGGATGTAATAGGTGAGGCCGTTGTCGAGTTTTCCGGTCCTGACAGCCGGATCCAGCGACATAGGTGTCGTCAGGTCAATAGAGGAGTGCTGCCCGTTTACAATAGGCGAAAACACGAAAGCCAGTATCATGATAGCGGCTGTTAGGATTTTTTTCATCTGACTTGATTTAAGACTTTGTAAGGTGCAAGATTAAGCAAAATCCTCAAGATATCAGCAGTTAATCTTAAAGTTTCAGTGTCAGTCCGGCAAGAAAATGGAGCAGCGCCTGCGGAAAATATCCATTATACTCCCCATATTGTCCATCCATCAGATAGGGGTAAACCCAGGCATTTGTCTCGTACCTGGTACTGAAGATATTATTGACAGAAATGTTCAGGCCGATCTCGCTGAACATTCGTGTCCGGAAGGTATATGTGCCGATGAATCCGTGCACGAAATATTCTTTCAGCATCCTATCCTGGTGGGAAGTGTTGTCAATATACCGGCTGCTGACATATTTGGATTGCAGTGAAAACGCCAGCCCCTTGGCAGGTTTATAGGTGATCATACCTGAACCCAGCACGGAAGGTGAGAAAGCGAGATCGGTAGTGCCTGATTCGATCGCTTTCTGCCCTAAGTAATTCCAGTCTCCATCAAACTGATCGATATAATGAATTAAGTTTTCGATTTTATTTCGGCTGATCGTCGCACTGAGACTCACGTCCAGTTTCTCCCGGATGACGGAGGCGCTTCCGGTCAGTTCAATTCCGGCCCGGTAACTATCCGGTACATTAACCATGATCGCTTCCCCGACATTGTTGATCTCGCCTGTGAGTACCAGTTGGTTTTTGTATTTCATGAAATAGCCGTTCACAGTTGTGGAGAGCCATCCGTTTTTCCATGCATACCCCAGTTCATAGTCATAAAGGGTCTCATGGGCAGGAGTCCGGCCGGGATCCGCGTCTTTGTAATTGTTCCTGCTTGGTTCCCGGTTGGCGATACCAAAGGAGATGAACAATTCGTGATGATCGGGCAGCGAGAGAAACAATCCTGCCTTGGGATTGAAAAAATCAAAATGATGTTGCTGATCAATAGGCAAAAGGTTGTCCAGAATCCCCTCCATCCGGTATTCCACCCGACGGTACTGAAGGTCGGCAAAAAGGCTGAACTGTTTGCCTATCCGGTAGTTTGCCTTGGAGTACACATTGAAATCGTATTTGAACCCTTCATTGAAGTACCAATCGTGGTCATTGTCGTTTGCAGACATCCATTCGGCCCAGATTACCTTGCCGATATGTTTGCCATGGTATCGGTTCCAGGCCCCGCCCAGAATGATCTGAATCTTTTCAGGGATAGAATAAACTCCTGAAAATGTAATACCGGTAAAATGGTTGTCCAGCATTTTCCGGTTGATCAGGTTTGTTTTTGTAATGGTATCCCCACCCACGATAACATCAGGGAGTTGATAATCGGTCAAGTGTTGCTTCTCTTTATAATTTTCGTAATAGCCCTTACCCCGGGTATAGTGCAGCGCGGTGTTCAGGGTCAGCTTTTCGGCGAGCCGGCCCGACCATATCAGTTGATAGTGGTCTTGCTGGTAAAGATCTGTCTGGTTGTCGTAATAGGCCAGGTTCCCGTTTTTGTCGGTATATTCACCTGCCGGATTGTAGGTTCGGTTGGACCCCAATGAGTCTTTAGGTACTCCGTTCCACGCCTGATAAGTTTTTTCCAATCCTGAAAAGGTGATGAATTTCAGGGTAGTCCGGGCACCGTAGTATCCGCCGGAGAAATAGTAGGACTTCAGGTTAGCATCGGCCCGGTCGATGTAACCATCGGAACGGATAAACGACAACCTGCCGTCTATACTGAGTTTTCCGGGCAGCAAACCGGTGCCAAACCGCAGGGTCGATTTCATGGTGTTAAAAGTTCCCCCGGAAATGCCCAGTTCCCCGTAAGCATCCTGGTGAAGGTCGGAGGTCATGAAGTTGATGGAGGCCCCAAAGGCACCGGCACCGTTGGTGGAGGTACCAACACCGCGCTGGATCTGAATATCGGCGGTTGAAGAGGCAATATCCGGCAGGTCGACAAACCATACTCCCTGCGATTCGGCGTCGTTCAGGGGGATACCGTTCACCGTGACATTTATTCTGGTCAGATCGGTGCCACGGATGTTGATGCCGGAGTATCCTATTCCGTTTCCGGCATCGGAAGTGACGATCACCGATGGCGATTGTTCGATCAAGAACGGAATATCTTTGCCGAGGTTAACCTTTTTTATTTCCTCCCGGGAGATGGAGACAAACGGGGTCGGGTAGCGTTCCTGTGCCCTTGTTGCGATGATGTTGACCTCTTCCCCCAGTAATGCGGCACCTTCCATCTCTATAAGGAGGGTGGTGTCGTTCCCTATGGATAAACGATGTTGAGAGGTCTTGTATCCCATAAAAGAAACCATCAGGGTGATTCCACCCTGGCGGAAAGGGCCAAGGGAGAAATGACCTTTGGAGTCGGTAATTGCCTTCAGCGGTAGTCCTTTCGCGATTATATGGGCACCCGGAAGGGTGACCCCGCTTGCTTTATCCGCTACTGTACCGGTTATGGTAACCTGCCCTGAAGCCTTATGGGTGGAGGTCAGCAGTATTGCAAGAGCCAGTGCGCACGTCAGGATTGCAGCATGCATTCCATGCCGGAATCCGGGATTCATTTTGTATTTCATAATTTTTCATTTTCCTACGCCGGCATTATCCGGATCAGGTTCTTGGGGTATGATCTCAGCCCTTGATTTTCAGGCACCCCCTGAGGAGATATCGATGCAAAGATAAGGCATTTTTCCGGTTGGAAAACAAACTGTCGCTCTTTTATCCGGATGAGGGTTTTGGTCGTAACTTTGCAGAAGCAATCCGAAGTATTATGAAGCTCCTGATCATTAACGGCCCGAACCTGAACCTGATTGGAACCCGGGAAACCGAAATATATGGGAATCAGTCGTTTGAGGTTTATCTCAAGAAGTTACGAAAGCAATATCATGAACTCAGCATTGAATATTATCAAAGCAATATTGAGGGAGAGATCATCACGGCCATCCAGAATGCAGGCTTTCTGTATGATGGCATTATACTGAATGCGGGTGGGTACACGCACACATCGGTCGCAATTGCCGATGCCATTAAGGCAATCAGGAGCCCGGTGGTGGAGGTTCACATATCAAATCTATTTGCACGGGAGCCTTTCCGGCATATCTCCCTTCTGGCTCCGCATACAAAAGGTAGTATCATTGGTTTTGGCATGGAGTCGTACCGGTTGGCGGTGGAGAGTTTTCTCGTCCGTCTCTGAGAAGTTCAGTTTTTCCGGAATTCTTCCTTCTGAAGGTCTGAAAAATATTTCTTGCGGTGCAGGTAATAATCTGCCAGGATGCTTTTATTGTATACCTCAGACAATGAACCCTGGCGGAGGTTTTTGCGTTTCCTCCTCAGGTTTGGTAATGCGCGGTAAAAATGGAGATGGGCGCGGGTAACGGCAAAGAAATCCTTGAATCCTGTCTGTAAAAGGAATTTTAAAGCAGCCACACCATCGAGGAGCAAGCGGATGATGAAGACGCGGTACAGGCGGTCAGAAGGCAGATTTTTGTAAAGCAGGAAGAAATTATTCCTGAAATTGAGGTATGTCTTTTTCCACGATGCTTTGGGCAGGGTACCCCCGCCGACATGATATACTTTTGAACCCGGACAATACATCACCTTGTATCCTTCATTCCGCAGGCGCCAACAGAAGTCAATTTCTTCCATATGGGCGAAAAAATCCTCATCGAATCCTCCCATTTGGTGAAATACATCAGCCCTTACGAACATGCAGGCTCCGGTTGCCCAGAAAACCTCGCACTCATCGTCATATTGTCCCCGGTCTTCTTCCAGTGTCTGGAAAATCCGGCCGCGGCAGAATGGATAGCCTAGTTTGTCAATAAAGCCACCGGCCGCTCCAGCATATTCAAAGTGTGATTTTTGGCAGTAGGAGAGGATTTTTGGCTGGCATGCCGCAACCAAAGGGTTCTGCCGCATCAAGTCGATGACCGGTTTGATCCAGTTTTCGGTTACTTCAATATCGGAGTTCAGTAAAATATAATAGTCGGCGGTAATTTGTTTCAGGGCATCATTGTAACCGCGGGCAAATCCTCCGTTATCCCGGTTGCACACGATTTTTACCTCCGGAT
>CAYLVY010000019.1:15522-21504 GCA_964387205.1 uncultured Draconibacterium sp. | reverse complement strand
GGATGATATTCCCGGAGGTAATCATTGGAGCCGTCGGTAGAGCCATTGTCGGCTACAATGATTTCCGCATCGGAATGGCTGTGTTGAATCAGTGCAGGTAAGAACTGTTTCAGGAAACTGATACCGTTCCAGTTTAATATGACTACCGCGATCTTCATCCGGGAACAAAAGGAGTTAACCGCGGTAAAAGTACAAAGAATGAACGGGTATTCCGGTATTTTTCTTTGGTTAGTTTGGGAGATCCCAGTATTCGGACTGCATATCGCCCCAGGAGTTGATGACCTGGGTGTCCTGGATATCGAGGGTGGTATAAATCCTGCTCCTCAGGACGATTTTCCAGCGAGGATTGATGATTTCTCCCACCGCGTCGGAGTGGAGCAGTTCAAAATCGTTGGTAACCAAATCCGGTGAATAGAAAACGAATTTCTTGTTGCGCTGGTTATTTTTCAACGTGTAGTATTGCCATATCTCATAAGGATAGTTGCTGGGTTCGTTGTGTTGGGTGCTCCTGGTGTTTGGCGGGCCATACTCCAGGAAAACCCTTCCGCGGTCGGTCTGATAGCCCTTTTTGATTCGTGTGCCAAAATTAGCCTGGGCGATCGCAACCTGCTGCATATATTCATCAAAGGCTTTTCGTGGTTCCTGAGGGTTGCGTTCAGTCCAGAACGCCAGGAGGAATTGCTGCAATCTTTTGAGGTCCGCGGTCTTTACGTGAACACGCATAAAAGCCTTTTCCAGTCCTGTTGCAATAGGGTAGGCACAATTGATGATCTCCCTGATGCTATCGGTAACGGCCATATTTTCGACAAAGGTATTGGTGGTTTCGATAGACTCCAGGTTATTGATGGTGACAGCGGCATTGGGGTTGACCCGTTGGAAAAAATGTTTACCGGAGGCCAGCAGGTTATTTTTCTGGTCTCTTGCTTCCACCACCAGATTATAGTTGCCTGAAGCCAGATTGGAGATGTCGATCTCCGAAAGAAGTACATTGACCTCTTTGGGTTGCTCCTTTCTCACCCGGGTAAAATCGGCCAGCCTGATATTGTTTTCGAAGGATTCAAGGTAGTAGGAGAGGATGAACTTCTGGTCGGGTTGCTGGACTTTGTTCATGTTGTAAAGTTCGCAATAAAAGGTAATCCTGGTTTCGTTGGCCGGGTAAAAGGTATAGGTGTAAGGGATCAGATCGTAGCCACTTTTGCTTAAAGGTGTAATTGTTTCGCTTTTCGTAAAGGATTTCACTGTTTCGATACCCGAGAAGGAGGGTTTGTCGGCCGGAAAATCGATGGTAACCTGCTGGCTATGCGGGGTAGCAGGGATATTTCTGGATTTGTCGGACAGTTGGATTTCAAAATCATAAGTACCGTTGGCGATGGGAATTCTTTGCTGGTCGAGAAAATGAAAGTTCACCTGCGTGGTGTCGTCAATTTCGTTGCTTGACAGTTCATATTTTCTGAATGCCTTGATCTCATTGTTGTCTTTGAAAGTCATCAGCACATTGACAGTTGCCTGGAATTTGCCATTCTCATTTTTCACGAAGGTTACGGTGGAGGCATCAACGGCGAGGTAGGTTTCAATGAAAGGCCCGTCGGGGGAATTAAAAGTGGCATAAGTAAGGAATGCCCAAAGGTTTCTGGCATCGGTCTGGGTGGCTGCAAACAACAGCAGCAGCATTATCAGGATACGGGATATATTTTTCATAGAACCGGAGTTTTCTGGGTGCTTAGATTGCAAAGATACGTTGTTTGTCGGTTCATGGGCAATAAAAATCGGTAAAACCGGCTGATACAACGCCAAACCGTTCCCGGAGATTTTTCTTGTGATTCAGGAAAATGTTTTAATTTTGCCGCCGGAGAGATGGCAGAGTGGTCGATTGCGGCGGTCTTGAAAACCGTTGACCCGCAAGGGTCCGGGGGTTCGAATCCCTCTCTCTCCGCTCTTTGCAGTTTGCAGTAGGCAGTTTGCAGTAGGCAGCAGGCAGTTACTTTTTCCTTTTCATTTAATCATGTCCCAAATCAAAACAAAGCAAACCTCCGCGGATGTCCGTCAATTTATTGACACTTATGCCGATACGGAACAGAAAAAGGGTGACAGTTACGAACTCATTAGGATCATGCAGGAGGCAACGGGCCATGAGCCGAGGATGTGGGGGGCGTCTATGATCGGGTTCGGTAAGTATCATTATAAATCGGAACGAAGCCGACAGGAAGGGGACTGGCCCCTGGTGGGCTTTTCACCGCGAAAGGCCGCTATTTCTCTCTATGTTTTCACCGGAAGCGATGACCATCTTCATCTGCTCAACGGCCTGGGAAAGTATAAAATGGGTAAAGCCTGCATATATGTCCGGAAATTATCCGATATAAATCAGGATGTTCTGGTGAAGCTGATAAAGGCCACCATTGACTTTCTGGAGTCAAGGTATGGAATGCAATAAAAATGTCGGTCCAATGCAGGTGAATGGGCAGTGGAAAGAGGAATTGGCGCTGTTGGCCGCTATTCTCTCCAAAGCACCCCTGGATAAAAGTATCAAATGGGGCACGGAGGTCTTTACATGGAACGGGAAAAATGTGGTCAGTTACGGCGGATTCAAAAACTACTTTGCCATCTGGTTTTACAATGGTGTGTTCCTGAGCGATGATGATGGCGTGCTGGTCAACGCACAGGAGGGTAAAACCAAATCACTCCGGCAATGGCGCTTCACTTCCATCGATCAGATCGATGAGGTGAAGATTCTGAAATATGTTCAGGAAGCCATTGAAACAGAGCGGCAGGGATTGAAAATGAAACCTGAGAAGTTCCGCCCTTTACCCATTCCCCCAATCTTGGCGGAAAAGCTGGATGATGAATATTTCTTTTCATCTCATGTTTCCAGATAAGCTGCCCACCTGCTCCCCCTCTTCCCGTCGTCCCGGTAACAGACCATCTTCCCTGCATACATGACCGCGATACAATAGTTAGTGTGGTTACAGCCTGAGATCTGACATTCTCCGCTTTGTAATTTGCCGATAAATGCCGGATCATGGATCAGCGCCCTGCCAATCTGCACGAATTCAAATCCGGCAGACAGGGCCTGACCTATCGCCTCCTTCGAATCCACGCCACCCACGTAAACCAACGGGATGGATACCTGCCTGCGTATTTCCAAGGCATCCTGAAGGAAATACAATGGAGTGTAAGGAAAGGGCTTTACCAGCCACTGGCCGAACCATCGTACCCATGGGCCCAGCCAACGCTCCGGCATGTAGGTTCCCATCACCCTGACCGGCATACGGCCACGCATGACATACATCGGAGTGCGGCTGACAAACCCTCCGCTCAGTACAAGTCCATGAACTCCGATCGTTTCCAGAAGTTTCGCGGTTTCTGTGGCTTCATCCACTTCCATGCCACCCCGGAATCCGTCCCTGAGATTGATTTTAACCAGGATAGCAATGTCTTTTCCGGCAGCCTCCATGACCTGATCCATCACCTCCCGCAGAAACCGGCTTCTGTTTTGAAAACTGCCACCATAAACATCCTTCCTTCGGTTGGTACATGGCGAAAGAAACTGGCTGATCAGATAGCCGTGCCCGGCATGTACTTCCACCGCATCAAAACCTGCTTCACGACACAAATGAACAGCATTCCCAAAGTCGCGGAGGACATTCCGGATATCTTCCGGCTTCATGGACCTGGGCCATGTGGGGCCAAACAGGTTAAATCCCCCCGAAGGTGAAAAACAGTCACCACTTACACTCCGCTTGGCCATCAGCCCCCCGTGACCAATCTGAATAGCGGCGGCGGCACCTCCGCGATGAATGGCACCGGTCAACTCCTTCAGGCCCGGAATAGCCTCCCGGCGCAGCCACAACTGATGACTGAAAGATAAGCCGCTGCGTGAAACCGCGGCATAGGCCACGGTAGTCATACCCGTGCCGCCTTCTGCCACGGAGCGGTGATAGTTTATCAGGTCGGTGGATACCAGATGCCCCGGACACATTCCTTCAAACGCCGCCGAGCGGATGGAACGGTTCTTCAGGGCCAGGGGGCCTAGATTGTATGTTGAAAAGAGTGGAGAATCCATTGTTGTAAGTCAAACCGCGGCAAAGTTAAAAATATCAGGATAACAGATCATTTTGCCATTTTGACATGAGTCCTCATTTTTTCAACCGGTAGTATCGAAACCACGTGGTTTATTGATGAATTTTGTCAACTTTGCAAGGTAAAACGGGATTTCAGGCCCGGCCAGGTTTATTGTTTATTATCCACTACGACAGATGTCCTTTCCGATTGTTCGTAATCTTTCCGCACTTTACGTGATCAAAGTCGCCAAGTGGATGAACCTGGTTATGCCCATCATCGTCCTGTTTTATCAGTCGAATGGCCTGACCATGCAGGATATTTTCACCCTGAAGGCTATCTATTCCATTGCACTTATGGTACTGGAGATTCCGACCGGTTATTTTGCCGATATCGCCGGAAGGAAGACCAGCATTTTTCTCGGTTCCCTGTTTGGTTTCGGCGGATACATGATCTATGCCACCTCTTCGGGATTCTGGGAGTTTGTGGTGGCCGAAACAGTGCTGGGTACCGGGATGAGCCTTGTTTCGGGCGCCGATTCGGCGATGCTCTATGATTCGCTTTCCACCGTTGGGAAACAGAATAAATATACCCGCTACGAAGGCAGGATCATCTCCCTGGGCAACTTTGCCGAGGCGCTGGCCGGCATCATCGGAGGTGTGATTGCTGTAATCTCACTGCGGATGCCTTTTTTCATCCAGTCGGGAGTCGCTTTTCTGGCAGTACCGGCCGCTCTGATGCTGCGCGAGCCGCCGGTCCGGGGGCCTCTGCGAAAGCCGGGCTTCCGGGATATCAGTTCAATTGTGATGCTCGTCATGCGGGGCGACCGGCGCCTCTTCTGGAATACTATGTTCTCCGCCATGACCGGGGTCTCTACCCTGACCATGGCCTGGTTTGTGCAACCCTGGATGATAGGGACAGGTATTCGCATCAGTATGTTCGGAGTCATCTGGGCGGCACTCAACCTGACTGTCGGCTTAACCGCTATGGTTGCATGGAGGATCGACGACTGGCTCGGTGCACGAAAGACTACGATCCTGTTTACCTTTACCCTGATAACCGGCTGGTTTGGACTGGCCCTGACCGTAACAGGATGGCTCCCTGCAGGGGATTTTCTTCTCATTACTGCCGGATTGGTTTTTCTCTTGCTCTTCTATTCAGGTCGCGGGGTGGCAACCCCGACACTCAGAAATTATATCAATATTATCACCTCCTCCGATATCCGGGCTACAGTCCTGTCGGTGAGAAACTTTCTGATCCGGGGCTTTTTTGCCATCCTGGGACCGCTATTCGGATATCTGACCGATGCCATCAGTCTCGCAGTGGCCCTGGGTGCCGCCGGAGTCATATTTTCCCTCCTCACCCTTTTCACCCTGTATTTCTTTCTTCGTCATCAACCACCTTGATCCACCCTGTAAAAAGGCTGTTTATGGAGATTTTTCTCCCGTCGTTCCGAAAAACTTTCTAATTTTGCACTCCCGATCGGGAGAGATGCCAGAGCGGTCGAATGGGGCGGTCTCGAAAACCGTTGACCCCGGTAACGGGGTCCCAGGGTTCGAATCCCTGTCTCTCCGCAATAGTCTGTAAATTAAATATTTGCGAAATGTGATCCCGATCCTGATCATGTTTCGCTTTTCATTTAAGCGGTTCAGCCTTTCAATGATTCTTGATCCATGCACCTAGATCAGAAAGTTTCCCTGAAAAACCTCAATACCCTGGGAATTGATGTTCAGGCCCGGTATTTTGTCGAGGCCCGCAAGCGGGAAGATCTTTTTACCTTGTTGCACTACCGGAAAATGGTCTTCGTTCCTGTAAAGATCATGGGCGGGGGAAGCAATATTCTATTTACAAGCGATTTCTGCGGTCTTTTGGTACATGTCAATACCCGGGGCATAGAGATCATTGATGAGAATGATCAATGCCTTC
>CAYLVY010000019.1:0-15512 GCA_964387205.1 uncultured Draconibacterium sp. | reverse complement strand
TTGGGACGACCTGGTGAGATTTACCGTGGATAATGGCTGGAAGGGATTGGAAAAACTCAGCCTGATCCCCGGAACAACCGGCGCTGCCCCGATTCAGAATATCGGCGCATACGGAAGTGAAGTGAAGGAGGTGATCGAATCGGTCGAATTTGTGGATATCCGTGAAGGGACAAGCCATCAGCTCCGCAATGAGGAGTGCGGCTTTGGTTATCGCGACAGCATTTTCAAGCATGAACTCAAAGACCGTATTATCATCACCGGCGTACAGTTCAGACTCTTAAAAGAGGATCCTGATAATGGCGGTGAGCCGGTAAAGCAGATAACCTACCGGGACCTCAGGGAAGAGCTCTCTGCTTCCGGAATTAACATGGCAGGTGTTTCACAGATACGGGATGCTGTCATTGCCATCCGACGCAGAAAATTGCCCGATCCATCCGTTCTCGGAAATGCCGGCAGTTTCTTCAAAAATCCTGTTATACCCATGGTTAAGGCCCTGGATTTGAAGCAACAATATTCTGATTTGCCTGTTTTCAGGGAATCGGATGACCATCTGTCAAAGGTGCCGGCGGCATGGCTGATTGAACAATGCGGTTGGAAAGGATTCCGGGACGGGGATGCCGGGGTACATCAACATCAGCCACTCGTCCTGGTCAACTATGGTATGGCCTCAGGTATGGACATCCTCCGGCTTTCCCGGAAAATAAGGGATTCTGTCTTCCAACGATTTGGAATCACCCTGGAAATGGAGGTATCAGTCATCGGCGACGATGAGTGACGGGTCAAATCCTGATCAGTTTGTTCACCGCACGGAAATTTTTCGTCTCTGCCACGATCAGGTAAGTTCCTCGTGGCAGATCCGATGGAACAATCCCATGAGGCGATGCATCATTCCACATGATATTATGACTGCCTTTTTCCAGGTACCCGGAGAAGATAGCCCCGGAGTTTTGCCCTTTTTGATCCAGCACGAAAATCCTGCAGGAGCCAGCCGATGGCAGGTAGAATTGCAGATTGGCATACTGACTTGCCGGATTGGGTGAAATCGAAAGTCTTCCCCTGACATTGGCAGCGTGGGTTCCAATGCTTGTGTATAAATCATTAAGATATGCCTTAAAAGTCGACAAGCCATAGGTTCCGGCAACAATGCTTCTGGTTGGGGAATGGATTTTCATCATATATACCGGAACAGAGGGAAGGTTGCCCCAGGCACGGTACCAGTAATCGCCGCCATTCTCTGTGGCAAATACACCTGCATCGGTTGCCACGATCAGATGTCCCGGGTAGTCCGGATCAACGACAATATCATTGACCGGAAACTCCGGCAGATTTCCGGTAATATCAGTCCAGGATTGTCCCAGATTGGTGGATTTAAAGACATGGGGGAGTGGCTCATCCCACCTGAACCCTGAAATAGTGACATAAATGGTTTGATAGTCAAACGGATCGGTGTCTACCCTGGTGATCCAGCGTAGCGGCAGCCCTGCAGATATATCCTGCCAGGTGGCGCCATCGTTGGTCGACAGGAATACTTTGCCATCGCCGCTTCCTGTTACCACAACGGAAGGATCGACGGTTGATACTGCAATGGTGGTCAGGGTATAGAAATATTGATTGATGCCCCCGGTCAGGTCATTGCTGACCGCAGTCCAGGCATCTCCGCGATTCGTACTTTTCCATACCCGGTACGTGCCAAAATAGAGCGTGGAGGGATCATCGGGATGCATGGCGAGTGGGGCCGACCAGTTAATCCGGTCGCCCGCCATGGCGGAGGCAATATATGTCATTCCCCATCCACCGTTGTCAGACCTGTGCAGGTTTCCCCACTGATATTCGGCATAGACAATATTGGAATTGGTATAATCCACCAGCGTGAACATACCGTCACCTCCCAGGATGGACTCCCAGTCGCTGGTACCTCCCGACATTGTCCGGATGGTGTTGTTGTCCTGTGTGCCACCATAAATTCGTTCGGGGTTGAGATAATCGATGTCGATGGCGTAAAACTGAGTGATAGGCAGGTTGTTGACCTTTTCCCAACTGTTGCCGTTATCGACACTGGTGTACAGCCCTCCGTCGTTGCCTTCCACAATCCTGTTATGTGTTTTGTCAAAAAACATCGCATGATGATCCACGTGCAGGCTCCATGCCCCGACTTCCGACCATGAACTACCTCCGTTCTCGGTCCTGAAAAGGCCCACACCCATGACAAAGACCCTGTTTTCATTAGCCGGGTCCACCCGTATCTGGCCAAAATACCAACCAAAATTGCTGTTCATGCCGGCAAGGGCTCCGTCCTGGGTTCTGGTCCACGATTGACCGCCATTCATTGTTTTATATACCCCTACTTCATTGTCCGGAAAATCATAGAAAGCATACAATACCTCCGGATTGCTTTTTGCAATGGTAATTCCGATTCTTCCGACATTATTGCCCGTAGGAAGGCCATTGGTCAACTCTGTCCAGGTGTAGCCGTGATCATTGCTCTTCCATATACCGGAGCCATCTCCGAAGGATTGTCTCCACGTAAGTCCTCTGACCCTTTCCCACATGGCGGCATAGAGGATCTGCGGATTGACCGGATCCTGAACAAGGTCAATGGCGGCTGTACTGTCATTGACGAAAAGAACTTTTTCCCAGGAAGCGCCCCCGTCGGAGGTCCGGTAAACACCACGATGGTTGCCGGTGGTAAAGAGGTTGCCATTGGCGGCAACGAATATCCGCTGTGGATTGGAATAATCGACCACGATCCTGCTGATATAGGCGCTCTGCTCCAGCCCGATATGTTGCCAGGTGGTTCCGGCATCGTTGGAACGGTAGAGTCCATTACCCATAAAACTGAAACTCGACGAGTTGGCTTCGCCGGTACCGCAATAGATCACCGATGGATCGGAGGGATCGATGGCAATATCGCCGATGGTGACCACCGGGACATCGGCAAACAGATTAGTCCAGGTCAGACCGGCATCGGTTGTTTTGAACAGGCCACCGGTTGCGGCTCCCACATACCAGGTATCCGGAGAATTGGCCGGCGATTCGATATCGGTGATCCTTCCTCCGATATTATCAGGACCGGAAAATACCCAGGGTATGGTACGATCAGGTTTAACTTTCATCATATCATCGAGTTGACGTATGGCATCCAGGTACACCTCTGTTTTTATTTTTCCGTGTGGGAAAATACGCTGGGCTGCCTGCCAGTCATTGGGTTCTTTAAGTGTTCGGGCAGTCCGTTGGGTCTGGTTTTCCGGTTTCGATAATGAATTGATTATCAGGGTAGATGACAAGACGATCATCAGGCCTGCATACCATAACCTGGCCCTGGTCGATTTCATGAGTTTGGTTTTTATAATGATAGAATGCTAATCTGTCTGCAATGCCCCGATCAGATCGGTTACTGAAGCGATGTTGTGCCGGGTGAGGTAATCTTGCAATCCATTTACAATTTCCACGGATACAGCAGGGTTGATGAAGTTGGCCGTTCCGACCTGGATAGCGGTGGCGCCGGCCAGGATGAATTCGATGGCGTCGGAGGCATTCATAATCCCACCTAAACCGATCACCGGAATTTTGACGGCTTTGTGAACCTGCCAGACCATTCTGAGCGCAACGGGCTTTATGGCAGGACCTGATAATCCTCCTGTAATGGTGGAAAGAACCGGCCGTCGTTTTTCAGGATCAATGGCCATTCCGAGGAGGGTATTGATCAGTGTAAGAGCATCAGCACCTTCGTCGGCTGTCGCTTTGGCGATTTCGGTGATACTCGTAACATTAGGGGAAAGTTTCACCATCAATACCTTAGAGCAGACCTTTCGCACGGCCCTGGTTACCTCTGCCGCCATGGCCGGCATTGTACCAAAAGCCATACCTCCCTGCTTTACGTTCGGACAGGAAATGTTGAGTTCGATGGCCGGAATCTTTTCCAGTTCGTTGATCTTTTCCGCCACAGTAATATACTCCTCGAGGGTTGATCCGGAGACATTGACTATGATATGCGTGTCGAAATCTTTGATTTTCGGATATATAGTGCGGCAGAAATGGTCAACACCCTTATTTTGCAGCCCGACAGAATTGAGCATGCCCGATGCAGTTTCAGCCATCCTGGGATATGAATTACCATCGCGGTTGGTTCCGGTAACCGCCTTTACGAAAATCCCGCCGATCTTCGAAAGTTCCATGAAATCCATGAATTCTTCTCCGTAGCCAAAGGTCCCCGAGGCTGTAGTAACCGGATTACGGAAGGGAAGCCCTGCAATGTTGACCGTCAGGTTGCTCATTTTTTCAGATTTTCAGGATTTGATCACCTCTTCCAACCCCCACTTCAAGTCCTCTGCCTTAAAAACCGGACCTTCGACGCATACCCTTTCATGGCCGCGGCAGGTTGGGGTTACGCAGCAAAGACATACGCCAAATCCGCAGGCCATGGTGTTCTCCAAGGAGACTTCGCAACCAATCTTATGCCTGCGGGCAATGGCCGACACCGCTTTCATCATGGGTTCAGGGCCACAACAGTAGATTTTTTTGAAGGGTAATTTTTCACTGTGTAATACCGGGTGATAGGTGACAAGCCCTTTTTCGCCTTCGCTGCCGTCTTCGGTAGTGATCAATAAATTTCCATAACGGGCATATTCCTCCGTTTCTGCAATTTCTTCACGTGTACGGAAACCCAGCAGAATGACAGGACGAATTTTGTGTTGATTCAGAAATTGTGCCAGGAAAAGTAACGGGGCAACCCCGCATCCGCCTCCTGCCAGCAATACTTCATGGCAGTCGGGAATGGAGAATGAATTGCCGAGTGGATAGATGAGGTTGAGATGATCACCCTCTTTTAATCCGGCAAGATGTCTGGTCCCTTCACCCTTGATCTGAATGAGCAACCTGAATGTGTTGCTTTGATAATCAACTGAGTGGATCGAAAAAGGACGACGAAGGAAGGTGGAGGGAGAATCCTCAACCCTGGCCTGGACAAACTGACCGGGTAGCATCAGCGGAAGGTTTCCCGCAGGTTTAAGTCCGATCAGAAAATGCCGGTGGTTGAGTTGCTCCCGGTAAACGATGCGCAGATCTTCTGCTTTTTTTTTGATATCCATTCGTTCGGCTCTTTTCCGGGGGGTCAGGTGTTTTCAGCCCCGGGTGTTGACTCCTGGTCGGGTTGAGGATCGCCTTCTGAGGTTAAGCTGGTTTCATTTACAGGCTTTTCCTCTTCATTATCAATTAATTGATGAGATAAAAGCAGATTGTACCAACCCACCATTTTTTTCATATCGGAAACATACACCCTCTCTTTGTCGTATTCAGGGACTATATCCTGGAAAAAGGTCTTCAGAGCTTTACTGTCGTTGCGATGATCCGGGGCAGGTTTTCCTTCGAGTCTGACAAAAATGGAGCGGAAGATCTCTTTAAGGGGAATATCGTCGCCTGTGGAAAATACGCTGATCTCTTCCAAAGAACTTATTTTATCATGGCTGAAAGCGGGTTGCCGTTTTCCATCCAGCAGGGATTCAACGATGACAGCATTTTTGGCCTGGGAAACAATCCTGAAAAGCCCGCCTTTGCCTGATATTGATAAGATTTTGCTTAAATCCATATTGAGAAAATTTGTACAAAAGTAAAAAAATGAATCAGAAAATCTGTGCCTGACTTTCTCTGATATATTGGTCTCTATTCAAGGAAGCGGATAATCCCGGTATAATTTTCCGGGGTGATCCGTTTCAGTTCGGTTTTAACCTCCTCGCTGATCTCCAGGGTACCGATGAAATTATGGAGTATTTCACGGGTGATCCTGCGATGGCCCCGTGTGAGATTTTTAAGGGCTTCATATGGGTTCGGGTAGTTTTCACGCCGGAGGATGGTCTGAATGGCTTCACTGGTGACAACCCAGTTGTCATCAAGGTCCCGGGCCAGTTTTCGTTCGTTCAGGGTCAGTTTCTTTATCCCCTTGAGGATGGACTGATAAGCAATCAGTGAGTGTGCAAAGGGAACGCCGATATTCCGGATCACCGTGGAGTCGGTAAGGTCTCGCTGAAGCCTTGAAACAGGAAGTTTGGCTGATAAGTGCTCCATAATGGCATTGGCGAACCCCAGGTTTCCCTCTGCATTTTCAAAATCGATCGGATTAACTTTGTGAGGCATCGTAGAAGAACCGGTCTCGCTGTCTCTGATCTTCTGGGTAAAATATTCCATGGAGATATAGGTCCAGATATCCCTGGCAAAATCGATCAGAATGGTGTTTATCCTTCGGAGATTGTCGAAAAATGCCGCCAGGTTGTCATAATGTTCAATCTGCGTAGTGGTCTGGCTGCGTTCCAGACCCAGGGTTTCATTGACAAAGGTGTTGGCAAAAGCAATCCAGTCGATGTCGGGATAGGCCGCGGCGTGGGCATTGAAGTTTCCGGTAGCTCCGCCGAATTTTGCAGAAATGGGTATGGTATTTAACTGTGTCAGCTGAATACCAAGCCGTTCGGCAAATACATAGATCTCTTTCCCGACGGTGGTAGGTGATGCCGGCTGCCCATGGGTATGGGCCAGCATGGGAGTTGCTTTCCAGTCCTGGCTTCGTTTTACCAGTTCTGTCATCACTTCATCCAGCACCGGTTCGATGACCTGCCGGAAAGCATCCTTCAGGGCAATCGGGAAGGCAGTGTTATTGATGTCCTGTGAAGTGAGACCGAAATGCAGAAACCCTGTGAAGTCCTCCATTCCGAGTTTTATAAAACGCTCTTTCAGGTAGTATTCAATGGCTTTTACATCATGGTTGGTCTCCTTTTCGATCTCTTTGACCCTGAGCGCGTCTTTTACGGAAAAGACTTCGTAAATGCTGCGGAGTTTATTGAAATATTGCTTTCTGAACCTGCTTAAAGGCGGAAGCGGTATTTTACAGAGGGCGATAAAGTATTCAATTTCCACCATCACCCTGAAACGTATGATGGCCGATTCGGAGAAGAAGGGGGATAATGGTTCGGTAATTTCAGCATAGCGGCCGTCAACGGGTGATATGGCCTGGAGGGGATGGTTCATGGTGATGAAGGATCGCGGTTGGCAGGCAAAATTAGCGATTTTTCATGCACCGGGAACGTGCCGGCGCTATTTTACGACAACGGATTTATAGGTGTCCGACATGGCGGTGAAGAATCCCACCGCTCCGTTTGAAACATTCCCCTGTACATTGGCAGGCGGGCCGCTGAAAAACGGGATACTGAATCCCGACTGCCTGATCTGGTTGACAAACTGATAATATTCCTTAGTGATCCCGGACATCTGTAAAATAATGGTATCACCGGGGCGGATGGTTTCCCAGGAATTGGCATTGTTCAGATAAACCACATCAAAACCATTCATATACTGTCCATTGACAAAACGATCATCGGCGACTACTTTTTTTGTTATCGTGTCGGTAATGAGGACGCCATTGCGATAAAGATTGAAAAGGTAGTAATTTTCCTGGTCGCCGGGCTCCCTGGCCCACAACTGTATTGTCCAGATACCTTCCGGGCCCCATTCCGGACGGAATTTTGCTTTGATCGAGTCGATGGTGGTCACCGGATTCAGGACCGAGGAGGCTTCAAAACTGCTTTTCCCGCCGATAGGTTCGGGGAGTTCAATGTTGAGCCGGTATTCCTTACCAACAGATCCGGCAAAGTCAGCCGGGGTTTCATACACTCCCGAAATTCCGGGTTTCGTTTCCCGCAGGGGATAGTCCTGTTCCCCGTCAGAAATGGTCAGGGTGGCTCCGGGTACCACAGGTGCCGGAGAATTTGAAAAATAGCCCGATGTGGTGGTCAGCCTGATCTGGTAAGTAGCGGTATCGTTCCCGATAGATCCGTCTACGACCAGCCTGGTAAAAGTCGTATCAAGTTCTACCTCAATCTCTTCAGTACAGGCAACGGCCATCATGGCGATGATTATCAGATATATTACTCGATTAATCATGGTTGAAGTGGAAATTGAAAGTTACGGATGGGATTATTCCAAACAGGTACACTTTTTCTGCTTTCGTTTTGTCCGGGTTCAGGTTATCCTGGATGAAATTGACAGTCCATGTGTTGTGCCGGTTGTAGGCATTATAGGCAGAAAAATTAAGGTCCCAGGCAAACTTTCTTCCCGGATGAGGCTTACTTCGAAAGATGACCGAAAGGTCCAAACGGTGGTAATCTTCATAGCGGTATTGGTTACGGTCGGAATAGATCGGGACGATCTTACCGCCGATTTCTGCCCTTCCGGTCGGGAAGGTCACCGGGGAACCCGTGGCGTAAACCCAATTTGCTGAGACAGTAAATCTCCTGCTGATGTCATAGTTGAAGACAACCGATATGTTATGTGGTTTGTCATATGGAGCAGGATAGGGATCATTCCGGTTAACGGAAGACAGTTGGCGCAAGGTACGGGACCATGTGTAGCTCACCCAGCCGTTCACTTTTTTTTCGTTTAAACGGATAAGGAACTCCAATCCGTATGACCATGCTTTGCCGGTGCGGATCTCTCCTTCGAGTTTGTCGTTCAGTAATAATTCGGCAAAATCCCTGAAGTCAATCACATTGGACATCCATTTATAGTAGGCTTCCACTGAAGTCTCAACGGTGTTGTTCCTGAGATTTCTGAAATATCCGATGGCTACCTGATCGGCCGCCTGGGGTTTGATGTTGGGGCTGCTGGGGAACCAGATATCGAGCGGTGTCCCCACGGTGGAGTTCTGGGCCAGTTGCAGGTACTGATATGTACGGGCATAACTGGCTTTGACCGAATGACGGGAATTGAAGTCGTAAAGTAGCCCCAGCCTGGGTTCCAGTCCGGCATAGGTGTGATAAAACTCCATTGGGCCATAGGTGGTGGAATCGGTTACCCGGAAGGCGTCGTCATAATTGTAAACCGTTGCAGCCCCGATGTTTTGGAACATGGAAAAACGAATTCCATATTTCACCGTGAAATGATCTCCGATCTTTTGTTCGTTGGTGGCATAAACACCGGATTCCAATGCTTGCTGGTCAGGCACTTTCACCTCGGTCAGAACGGTTTCGTTGCCGATGCCCCGGGCATGACCGGGGCTGAAGAGATGATAGATCATCGAAATACCGAAGCGGATGGTGTTGGAAGAGTTCATGTAGTAACTGAAATCGCCCTTGAGCCCAACATCGCGGAGCCTGGAATTCCATTCAAATGAGTTGTTGTTGCCCGCAGGCGTGCCGAGAAAATACCGGTAATTGCTATAAACCAGCGAAAAGTTGGAGAAGAGTTTTTTATTGATCAGCCGGTTCCAGCGTAAAGTAGCTGTCTCATTCCCCCAGTTCAGCCCCGCGAAGTTGTTCTTAAATACATCCCGACCGAAATATCCGCTCAGATAGATGGTATTATTATCATCAATCCGGAAATTGATCTTCGCATTCAGGTCGTAAAAATAGAGACGGTTATTCCTGAGGGCCTCTTCTTCCGCCAGGGGTAAAAAAATATCGGCGTAAGTTCTGCGTCCGGAAACGATGAAACTGCTTCTGTCCTTCATGATGGGGCCTTCGATAGTTAACCTGCTTGATATCAATCCGATGCCACCATTGACCTCATATTTCTTGGAATTTCCTTCGTTCATCCTGATGTCGAGTACCGAAGCCAACCGTCCGCCGTAATTTGCGGGAATATCACCTTTGTAAAGTTTAACATCTTTAACCGCATCATTGTTGAATACCGAAAAGAAGCCCATCAGGTGGGAGGCATTGTATACATTGGCTTCGTCCAGGAGGATGAGGTTCTGGTCAGGAGCGCCGCCCCGTACACTGAACCCGCTCGATCCTTCCCCAACCGACTGCACGCCGGGAAGGAGCTGGATGGCTTTGATCACATCCACTTCACCCATGAGGGCAGGTATCTGGCGGATCGTTTGTTTATCCATTCTGAAAGTGCTCATCTCCGGTTTGACCACATTCCGGTCGTTTCTTTCACTCGTAATGACAATCTCTTCCAGCTCCTGTTGCTGCGGTGTCAGCTCCAGGTTGATCCGGAAATCCCGGTTAAGATCAACCTGCTTTTCGACGCTCTTAAATCCTATATAAGAAAAAATCAGGGTATAGGAACCTTCCGGAACGGAGATAGAGTAATATCCATATACATCAGTGGCTGCTCCTGTCTTCAATTCCCTGATAAAAACCGTGGCCCCTACAAGGGCCTCACCATTTTGCCGGTCGGTGATCTTACCGCTGATGGTAAATTTTTTGATCAGTGAGGGATTGGATCCGGAAATTTCAATAACCATGAAGGCAAAAACCATTACCAGGGCAGAAAAAACAAGTTTACGGGAAAGGATTTGCCGCATGATGTGCTATTTTCGTAAAATTTCAAATTCGCCGTCAGGTTTGATGCGGATGATCCGCGAAGGTTTGATCTCATGAATAGGTTCCGCCTCGCTGGCCACTGCGTAGTCAACCCCTTTGATGATATCGGAATGGACATGACGATAGGAGAATGGCGATTCCTGCCCTGAAATATTTGCTGAAGTGGAAACAATGGGTTTTCCGAAACGGCGGATCAGCTCATGGCAGAAAAAACCAGGTCTGACGATGCGAATCGCGATGGAGTGATCTCCGGCGAGCACATTATTCGCGAGGTTTTTCCCCTTTGGATAAACTATGGTCAATGGGGTCTGGATGTTTTTCATCAGGTCCCATGTAATGGCCGGGATATTCTCCACATATTCGGAAAGCTTTTCTGCCTGATCAAGGAGAATGATCAGGCTTTTCGATTCGGTACGCCGCTTCAGCCTGTAAACTTTTCTAACAGCGGATGGATTGGTGGCATCACAACCGATTCCCCAAATGGTATCGGTGGGGTACAGAATGGTCCCCCCGGATGTCATCACCGATAAACAATGATTTAAATCGTTTTCCATTCTATTATCAACGAAAAGGATCAGGTTTAATTATGACGGAGCGTAATATAATTTTACTGCTGAAAGGATTGCCGGGTTGCATGAGAAAGTCGATTGACAAGATCATCGGTACTGATATCAAAGGCACAGCGGAAATGGCCTTCGGGGCACGTTTTTTTACCATGAAGGCCGCAGGGACGGCATGGAAGTGGCGTCTGAACCTCCACCACTGCAGAATTTTCTGACAGCGGTCCGAACCCAAAAGAGGTTACGGTGCTGCAAAAAACAGCAGTCACAGGGGCATTAACAGCTGAAGCAAGGTGCATGGGAGCAGAATCGTTGGTGAAATTCATGGCGCATTGCTTCATCAATGCTGCAGAGCGGAGGAAGGAGAGTTCACCGGCCAGGTTATGGAGGTCGGGGTGTGAACTCAACCGGCAGATCACCTCGCACAGGTCACGGTCGGCCGCAGATCCCAGTAAAAAAATACGGATACTGGGAGGGATGCGGTTGATCAGTTCTGCCCATTTTCCTGCCGGATATTGTTTGGTATGCCAGAGTGATGCCGGAGAAATGGTACATCCGATTGAGGTGCAGCGGGATTGCGCCCAGTGAACATCTTCGGGAGAAGGATACAGGGCAGGCGGTGATAAGGTACTTTGAACCAGATCGGCGACCAGCAAGTGATTTCGTTGTATTTCATGTATGCCTGTGCCGATCTGATGCGGGAAACGTTGTGTGAAAAACCTGCCAAGCGGATTTTTCGTGAATCCACGGGTCTCCTTCGCTCCGGAAAAAAGAGTTATGATCCCTGAAGAGAGAAAACGCTGAATGTTGACAACCAGATCATAGCTTTCCGTCCTGATGTGGCGGATCATGGAGATGAGGTTCCGGTATTTGTGCGTTTTTTTATCCCAGGTAAGGACTTGTCTGATAAATGGATGACCCCTGAAGAGGGCCTCATTCCCTTTTTTGGTCAGCAGGTCGATGATGGCGTCGGGAAATTCCAGGTGCAGTGTTTCGGCCAGGGCGGACGACAGGATGACATCTCCCACGGAAGCAGTCTGGATGATAAGGATCCGTTGCATCTATACGGCGATATCAAACTCCCGTAACGCCAGGTTCAGGGATGTTTTCAGATCGGTGGACGGCTTTCTTCTGCCGATGATCAGGGCACAGGGAACCTGAAATTCACCGGCAGGAAATTTTTTCGGCATGGTACCCGGAATGACCACGGAGGAAGGCGGGACATAACCTTTCGTGCGGATGACTTCTGGTCCGCTTACATCGAGAATAGGGGTGGAGGCGGTGATGACCACATTGGCACCCAGCACGGCTTCCCGCCCAATTCGGGCACCCTCCACAATAATGCATCTGGAACCGAGAAAGCAGTGATCCTCGATGATCACGGGGGCTGCCTGCACCGGTTCCAGAACCCCGCCGATTCCGACGCCGCCGCTGAGATGGCAGTTTTTGCCAATCTGGGCGCAGGAACCTACGGTGGCCCATGTGTCGACCATCGTGCCGCTATCGATATATGCCCCGATATTGACATATGATGGCATCAGGATTACTCCGGGGGCAATGTAGGCGCCATAACGTGCTACCGCATGGGGTACCACCCGGATACCAAGGCTTTCAAAACCCCGTTTCAGGGGAATTTTATCGTGAAACTGAAGAATACCAGCTTCGCTGGTCTCCATCCGACGGATATGAAAATAAAGAATTACAGCTTTTTTGATCCATTCGTGCACAGTCCACCCTTCGTGGGTTGGCGATGCCACCCGAAGGTAACCCTTGTCAAGATTTTCTGTTACTCCCAATATGGCGTCACGGTACAAGTCAATTTTTAAAAGTTCCCTGTTATCCCATGCTTCCGTGATACGGTCATAGATGATTTGCTGATTGTCTGTCATGAAATGCCGGGCCTTTTGCCCGAGGCCAAAAGTAGTGAAAAAGTTCTTACCTTTGCACGAAAAGCGCATGGGCAGGATTGTAGCCATCGATTATGGTCTGAAAAGAACCGGGATTGCCGTTACCGACGATCTTAAATTGATTGCGACCGGTCTTGCTACCATTGAAACGCACCGGTTGCTGGATTATCTGACAGAATATTTCCGAAATAACATAGTTGAACGTATCGTAGTAGGAGAACCGAAACAGATGAACAATACTCCTTCCGAATCCGCAGTCTTGATCGCACCATTTTTAAACCGGCTAAAAAAAGCCTTTCCCGGTATCCCGGTACACCGGGCCGATGAAAGGTTTACGTCACTGCTCGCCACCAGGGCAATCAGGGAAGCAGGGGTTTCCCGCAAAAAGCGTCAGGACAAAGCGCTGGTGGATATGGTCAGCGCGACCATTCTGCTTCAGAGTTATCTGGAAATGAATAAATCCTGAAACTATTCCGATATTTATCGACAGTAAAATAAAAGAATATTGATATGATCTTACCGGTAGTGGCATATGGGCATCCGGTGCTAAAGAGGGTGGCGGAGGATGTACCTCCCGATTATCCGGATTTGAAAAAGTTTCTGGCAGATATGTGGGAAACCATGTACCAGTCGGATGGTGTGGGCCTTGCTGCGCCTCAGGTCAACCGGTCTTTACGGATTTTCGTCGTCGATGCATCCGCGTTTGCTGAAAAATATCCTGAGGCTGAAGGATTTAAAAAAGCTTTTATCAACGCAAGGATTTATAAAGAAGAGGGGGAGGCGTGGTCTTTCAACGAAGGTTGCCTGAGTTTTCCGGGTCTTCGGGAGGATGTCTTCCGAAAACCGGTGGTGTATTTACGGTACCTTGATGAGGATCTTCAACCACATGATGAGCGATACGAAGGGGTGGTTGCCCGTGTCATCCAGCATGAGTATGATCACATTGAGGGCATCGTTTTCGTTGACCGGATCAGTTCCCTGAAAAAAATACTGATCAGGGGCAAACTTAATGATATCAGTAAAGGGAATATAGACGTTGATTATAAGATGCTCTTTCCCGTTCAAAAAAAAGGTCGCGGAAGATAGCCGACGGAACACCTTAACACCAAAGAGATATGCGCAGAATTGCTTTATTGTTAACACTTTCCATCCTGATCTTCACGGGCTGCGGACCGTCAAAAGAAAAAAGGGTGATCAGGATCGCCGAAATGGAAAAACGACTTTTTTCTTCGGAATCTTTCAGTTTTAATAAGGAGTCGGCTGATAGTCTGGTAAATATGTATGTCGAATACATATCAAAATATCCGAAAGATACCCTGTCGCCCGCTTTCCTTTTCAAGGCAGCCAATATAAAGATGAACAGTGACGATGCTGCCGGGGCCATTGTTTTTTTCGATCGTTATCTGAACGAATATCCTGAAGCACCCAAAGCGCCGATGTGTTTCTTCTTCAAAGGGTTCATTTATGAAAACATGATGCGGGACCTGGACCGGGCACGTGAGATCTACCTGCAATTCATTGAAAAGTATCCGAACGATGAATTTGTGGATGATGCCCGGATGTCGCTGATGAACCTTGGAAAGACGCCCGAGATGCTCATTCGTGAGTTCGAGGAAAAGTTACGTGCCGACAGCGCCAGGTATGCCGATTCAGTGGCAGCCTATGGCAAGAAATTGAAAGGAAAACAAGGGTAACGGTCTTACTTGAAAGTCTCTTCCAGAAAATGGGAGAGTTCCGAAGGGGTTACCCTGACGGTAAGTTTACCATCGATGCTGTAAGAGATTTCCCCGCGCTCCTCTGAGACAATGATGGCTATGGCATCCGATTTTTCTGTCAGACCCACTGCCGCGCGGTGTCTTAGCCCACACCCCTGGGGGATGTCTCTTTTATTGGAGACCGGAAGGATACAGCGGGCAGCTCTTATAGAACTACCAGAGATTATCACTGCCCCGTCGTGAAGTGGACTGTTTTTAAAAAAGATAGATTCCAGAAGAATTTCGTTGATACGGGCATCAATCGTCTGTCCGGTGGCGATGTATTGCCTGAGTTCATTTTGCTGTGTAATGACGATAAGTGCTCCGGTCCGTGAAGAGGCCATCTTCTGGCATGCCATCACGATTTTATCGATATTCTGGTTTACCGGATTATTGATCTTCAGGTCCCAGAACCGGAATCTTCGGCTCTGGCTGCGGATGATCCTGGCATTGCCCAGCATGAGCAGAAACTGACGGATTTCAGGCTGAAAGACAACCACCAGGGCGATCACCCCGACACTGATGAACTGGCCGAGTACTTCGGTAAGCAATTGCATCTGCACTGCTTTCACTACAGTCCATATAAGGTATACGGCAATAATCCCCACGAAGATGCGGATGGCGGCTGTCCCTTTGACCAGGTTGTAGATTTCGTATAACAGAATGGCAAATAGCAGGATATCAACGATGTCGATGATCCTGAAACTGAATAATCCGGCTGCAATCATACCGCAAAGGTACAATATTTGACTGAAAGGGAGGGATTACCTGACCATTCCCTGAAGCCTGTAATAACTGAAAAGGCGCACAGATTCTACCGCTTCTCTGATGTCATGGACACGGAGGATGGAGGCGCCGTTTTCCAGGGCCAGGGTGTTGAGTACAGTGGTTGCATTTAATGAGTTGCCCGGTGATAAGTTCAGCAACTGATGGATCATCGATTTTTTCAATCAGACCAAGTGCAAAACGTTCCTGTGT
>CAYLVY010000018.1:1341-41366 GCA_964387205.1 uncultured Draconibacterium sp. | reverse complement strand
TCCTGAATCTGTTGAGTAGCAGAAGCCCGATTACCGCAAAGAGAAGAAAAATAACTGAAATGCCATAGGTAATAAGGCTACGGCGTTGTAATTCCAATTCCATGTTTTTCTTTTCAGCTGTGAGCAGGTCAATCTGCTTCTCCTTACGTTCCATTTCGTATTTTTCAACGATCCTGTCGAGTTCTTCACGTTGTTCGTTGGAAAATATGGAGTCTTTGATGTTGATAAAGGCGTTGAGGTGTTTCAGTGCCTGTTTAAAAGCGCCTTTACCCTTATAGACCTTGGATAAGAGTTCATGAAGGTCCATCTCTTGTTTTTTCAAACCATGCCTCCTGACCATCCCCATGCTTTGCATTCCATATTTAAGTGCTTCGTCATGACGGCCCATGGCAAAACATGTACTGCTTATATGTTGAAGGGTCAGGGCAGTTTCTGCCTCATCGTTGAGCTCCTTGTTTAACCTGAGTGCCGCATTGAAATCCGCAAGCGCTTCATTATATTTACCCAGGTCATGCTTAATCAATCCAATGTTGGTACGGGTCGATGCAATTCCCTTCACTATTTTATGCCTTTCATACAGTGTCAGTGCTTTGGAGAAATAGTACATGGCGCTGTCATATTGTTCCAAATTATATAAAACCAGACCGATATTTCCATAACCAACGGCCAGATGAGACTCATTTCCGGGCGTGAGGAGCAACGACAAACAATTCCGGTAATAGTACAATGCTTTAGACCAATTTTCGGTTTGATAGTAAATGGATGCAATGTTGTTAAGACTTTTTGATTGTGCAAGGATGTCCTTCTGCTCAATTTTGATTGTAAGCGCTTTTAAGTAATATTGAATGGCAGTATCGTAATTACCAAGATAATAATGAACATTCCCGATATTATTGAAAACTTTGGCTTTACCGCTTTGGTTTCGATTTTGTTCGTAAAGTTTCAAGGCATTATTAAAGAACAGAAGAGCGCTGTCATATTTCCCGTTTAGCTGAGAGATATTTCCCAAAATCGAATACGATGATGGGATTTTTTTTACTTCATTGGTTTTAACCCTGATTTGGATCATATTCAGGGCCAGGCGTTTCACCTCCTCATATTCCCCTTGCAATTCGTAAATGTAACACAGATATTCAATAATATCAGCATATAAAGATTGATGCGGGGTATCCTTTATTATTGAAATGGCTTTATTAAAAGAAATTCTGGCTTCATCAAGTCTGTTTTTAACTATCTCTATCCTGCCGAGGGTGTAATACGAAAAGGCTAACCCGTAAAGGTCATTGATTTCCCTTGCAATACGAATGCCTTCATATGCCTGTCTTCTCGCCAAACCTGTGTCAGTGTTGTATAATCCGGTAGCCATACGGTTATAAAAATGCATTTGTTCCGTCTTGCTTTTTCTTTGCGGATTAAATCTGTTAATGCTGTCATGAAACAGGGTCTGGGTAACCGCGAGTTGTCCTAAAATGAGCCAGACAAATACAAGAAACAGTTTCAAAGGAATGTGTTGTTTCAGTTTATCTATTAACCACTTCATCGGAACTTGTTTGCCAATCACCCTTCAATAGTGCAATCAGGGAATTCCATCCACTATTCGTGGAGTAAAATTAGCAATGTTTGAAAAAAATCCTATGCTTTTCGGAAATATTTTTTAGCCGGCCAGAATTCCAATGCGAAATCGATTTCGGTCATACCAAATACTCATCAGAATCAGCCAAAACCACCCTGATTTCAACCACATACTCAAATCCGTTAAATAGCGCCGAAAATTCCTGAAATTTGTAAATAACAGCATGATGTTGGTAATATTTTGGTTGAAGAGTGACGTGTATAACCTACTGCCTTGGTGTATGAGAAATCCTGTTACGATGCAATATTGCTTTGTCCCTCTGGTCGTTCATTGTGTTAAAGTCCATCTTTGAACCCGAGAAAGTGATAGGAGCTTTTTAGATTTCTATTTGGTGTACATCAGGTTTTTAAGTGATTTTGAATATGAATGAAGAGAGCATGCCAAAGGGAATCGACGGATTCAAAACCATCGAACCATTAATGAGTTCTTTTTCCAAGTCCGGGCTGGTATACTGGCAACTTCTGGAAATTCAGTTCGAACTGCAAATCAAAAACATGGAACTAGTTCTTACTCAGAACGAGTTGGAAGCTTTATGGCAAAAATATTATCATTTGTTTAAACTGGTCCCGGTAGGTTTATGCAGAATCGAGGAATGCGGCCTGATATTGGAGGTCAACCAGGCGTTTGCAAATCTGTTAAAGACTGACCGCGAAGAACTGATCAGATCCAATGTAAAGGATTTTTTTTCCATTGAAGAGAATGCATCGACCGAAGCATTTCCCGACGGACTGGATTATCTGCAAAGCTGGTCGGGTGAGCTTCTTGTGAAACGTAGTGGCGATGCTTTTTTTCGGGTCAGGGCAGAACTTATAAGAGAGCCCAAAGGTGGGGCTTTTTCTTCTGTGATTCTCGTCATCTTCAATAGTATTAAGCAGTGAAAAAAGGATAAAGCAGTCAGGATGAATGCAGAGATGAAGCGGACAACAGAAGTTGGTCGGAATTATCGGTTATCCTCTAATAATTGACAACCTATGGAAAGAAAATCTTGGTATAGTTCAATTTTCTGTGAAAATAGTGCGGTAACACTCCTGATTCATCCTGAAACGGGAAAGATTATGGATGTTAACCCTGCAGCCATCCAATATTATGGTTATTCTCATGAAGAGTTTGTCACCATGAACATTACCGAAATTCAGGTGTCTGATCATCATGACCTGAAGGAGGAACTTATCCGTTCCCTGACTTCAAAAACGGGCAGGTTTCAAAATGAGCACCGGCTCTCAGATGGTACTATCCGTAAAATAGAAGCATATACCGGATCGATTGATGTCCACGGAAAAATCATGACTTATGTTATCGTTCATGATATCACCGACCGGTTGGTATTGCATCCCCTGCTTCAGGAAAGAAGAAAAGAATTGGAGGCAATTTTCAGGTGTTCGGTTATTCTTGACCACAAGGACATTCCTCTTTCAATCGTGATGAACCATCTTTTGGATTTAATTGCTGACGGATTTCAGTATCCTGAAGAAACGGTTGTTCGTTTGACTATTTATAATCGGGAAGCGAAGCATGATAAGTTCATTATGACCCAATGGTTACTGGAGGGTGAACTTCGGATGCAGGGGAAGCTGGTTGGTGCATTACAGGTCTGTCATTTATCAGGGAAGACGAAATTGGACGAGGGATCATTTTTCAGCGAGAAAAAAAACATGATCAAAGAAATCGCACATCGGATTAATGGTTACCTTGAACGAATGGAGCTTATTAGTAAAATCGCTCAGGAGAAAGAAAAGGCAGAATCATGCAACCGGCTGAAAGCCGCTTTTCTTCGAAATGTTTCCCATGAGGTCAGGACCCCGCTTAATGGTATTCTTGGATTTGCATCATTGTTGACGGAAAATGCCATCCCCGAAGAGGAAAGAAGTGAATATCTCTGTATGTTAAACCGTTCAGCAAACAGGTTATTGGATACCATTACCGACTATCTTGTATCGTCACAGCTCACCTGCGGGAGTCTGATTCCTGCACCTGAGCCTTTATTGATTATGGAAGAAATCGAAAAGGTAAAGGATTATTTTCAACCGTTATTTGCCGAAAAGCATATCATTTTTTCGGTCGTTATTGCCGGGAAGCTTGCAGGTGTTACCATTGAAACTGATCGGGACCTGTTCAGGAAGGCCCTGCATCACATTCTGAAAAATGCTTTGAAATTTTCTAAGGAGGGTTGTGTGACCATGAAGATAAGTGTCTCCTGTCATTCGCTCTGGATAACGGTCACCGATAATGGTATCGGGATATCCGAGGAGGTAAAATCAAGGGTTTTCGCTTTATTTGAACAGGAAGAGATGACAATGTCCAGAAAATTTGAAGGGAATGGGCTTGGTTTGTTTATTCTTAAAGGAATTACTGAACTTCTTGGGGGATCTGTCACGTTGAATTCAGAAAAGGGAAAGGGTACCACAGTGGTGATGGAACTTCCCTTACAAGGCAGGAGAACATTGAACAGTGCGGAGGTGGGGGATAACCGACAAAAAGAGCGTAAAGGATGTATTCTGGTGGTGGATGATGATCCGGCCAATCGGTTTCTGATGAAAAAAATAATTGAACCTCATTATTCCGGAATTAAAGAGGCATCTGACGGAAGGCAGGCGGTTGACATTTGTCAAAATAATCCCGATATTACCTTGGTGCTGATGGATTTAAAAATGCCGATCATGGATGGCTTTTTTGCCACCCGTGAGATCAGGAAACGGAATGCTGCCGTTAAGATTATTGCAGTCTCTGCCTTGTCTTCCCCTGATGATATTAACCTGGCTATGGAAGCCGATTGTTGCGGTTTCGTACCGAAACCGGCCAGAAAGAAAGCTATAATAAAGAGTATCAACGAACTGGCCTCCTGATTCATTTTTTAACCGAAAACCTAAATCAGAAGCTTATATACAGAGGTGGTTTTTGATGTTCAGATTTGAATTTTCTTTATCATCGTTCCCTGTTCATTCGTCAACCTGATAAGGTAAATTCCCCTGGAAAATGAACTTAATGAGAGCTGTTTCACGCCCGACCCGGACAAGGTGGAGGATTGAACACATTGGCCATGTATATCAAATATTTCAAGCTGGAAATTATCATTTTTCTGATTGACATACAGAATGTTGTCATACGTCCAGACAGCCATGGTTTTCCTATCCGGAATTTCGCAGACACCGACACGTAAAAATTTAATAAAGAACCTGTTGGGAGGATCGGATTCCTCTGAGGAGAAATAGTACCGTCCGTTGGAGAAGTGGTGTTCTTTCCCGGTCTTTGTGTCGACCAGCAAAATCTGAAATCCTTCGATATTTTCTGCAAGTTCAATACTAAACCTGTTGGAATTGTTCTTAACAAAGCCTAACGGGATCACGGTTTCCTGATCAATGGCAGGCAACGAGTTCACGGACAACCTGCTATCGTGTGCAATCGAATAGAATCGTGGGGCAAATCCTGAAAGCAGAAGGGCATCATGCTCGGGGTCAAAAGCAGTGGACGCTGCCGGGTTGGTGTTTATCACGGCCCTTTTATAGGATGCGCCCAATGAATCGTGTGCAATAAGGACAATCCGGTTTTTCGAATTTCCATGCTTGTACCAATCAACCAGTTCGTGGGTCCGGGATGCCTGGGGTATGGTCAGTGCCTGTGAGCTTTCTTCAGTGCGGTAAACCATAAATCCCTGACAGGGAGGTATGATGCTGTTTGCTTCCAGTTCAACATAATCTTTCGCTTGTTCTTTCCAAACCTGGGCAACACCTCCAAATCCGGTGAGGTTCCAGTTTCCGTCATTCCACCTGATAGAACATGGGAAAGGGTTCCCGGCGAGGTTCCAGCCATCTTTCTCTTTTGTAAAAACGGGAGTGATGACATCGACAGAATTTAATTCGCCGGTGAAAAATTCTGAAATTGAGTTTTTTACAGCAACAAGATATCCTTTTCCCTCCAGAAAATCGTTTTCAAAACCGGGATTTAAGATGCCTCCTGCGCTTGTTCTGTTTATCCATAGGTTATTTGCTTCGTCCCAACTGTAAAAATCCCCCTCCATCGGAACACCTGGCCCGGGTGTATGCCATGCGCTCACAGGTGAACCTGTGGTCGGACTGCTTAACAAATGCCAGCCATCATCCCAGGTGCTCCATTGTGCTTCATTAATAGTATGACTGAAAGATGCAGGTACCCCCGGCGTATGGTGAATGATTGTTCCCCAGTTATAACCTACTTCTATTTCAAGAATCAAATTGTTTTCATTACCATTATTAACCAGCGTTTCTGACACTGTTAATTGACTGCCTAAGACATGAAGGTAATTCTGTGATGAGATGATCAGGTTTTTACAGGTTGCCGAGGATTCGTACAATTGAGGATTATTGGTTGCAAGGCTTATACTGACTGTGCTGTTGCTATTGGGCAATGATCCACTGAGCCAGTTATCCGGATCATCCCAGTCTACGCTTTGTGAACCGGTCCATGCATGGGTTTGCCAGCTCAGGAAAGGATACCCGCTGTTTGTGGTTTCATCGAGGTTCCAGATTTCATAGGTTCCATAATCTAAATAGTAATTTCCAATAAAGTCCCATGCGTCATTGGAAAGGTCAGTAAAAGTCTGAATATTTTTCATTTCTGCCGTTGTTTTTCCGCTACCTCCTGCAGAATAACCCGCCTGTGATGTTTGGATATCCCAAAAACACCTTATTGGGGGATATCCAGTGATATCACCTGCGAATCCACCAAACTCATTGTTAATATAACCTGATGAAAAGCATCTTCTTACCCTGCCCTGCATCTGGTTGTCATTGATTCTTCCGACGAAACCCCCACCGTAATAAGGTTCTGTATTAATCACACTTCCAACCGCGTAACAATCAGAAACTAAAAAATTGCCGATACAATATCCGACGAATCCTCCGATGTCATTAGTCTCATTGGATTTGGATACATTTGCTGAAGTGCCGGAATTAATAACGGAAGTTCCACTCATTAACCAGCCAATACATCCGCCGACTTTATCACCTTCTGCATTGACATCCCCGGAAGTAAAACAACCGGACAATGATCCCCCATCCCCGCAGTTACCGGTTAAAATCCCGACTTCATTATATCCCGTTATATCCGCGTTGATTATCCTGAGATTTCGTATTTGGCCTCTCATGTTTCCGAAAAAGCCTGTCAGATCAGTTGCAGGCCTGTTTATAAATAAACCTGAGATGCTATTGTCCTGGCCATTATACGACCCGGTGAATGCGGTAAGGAAATTACCGATGGGCGACCATCCTTCTGTGCCCCAGTCACCACCCTGGCCCGTGGCCGTAGCATCAATATCGTTTGTTTGAATATAATGATGAGCCCATCGTCCATTGTTCTCGGCAATCCAGCGCAGGTTCTCCAGATTTGAAATGGTATAAGGATTTCCTGCTGATCCGTCTCCTGAGGCTGGCCAGGAGGAAGGTTGCGAATAACCAACATGAGAAAACACAAATTCAATTAGTAAAAATAGCCAAAGATTTCTTTTCATAATAGCAGGTAATTTAATTGTCATTAACTCAAGTTTCGGAATTATAAATGCAAACTGATCCAATCTTTCCTTTCGAATTACGCATTCACCCCGACATGCCTCTATTTTCTGTTCGGGGACGCAGTCGTGCAGGCAAGACAAAATACTTCAGTAATCTCTGAAAGGGTGTAATCATGATGTTCCTCTGCAGTTTATCAATATATGGTAAAAAATCACGATAATATTATCCGATTGATCATTAATCATTTTGCCCGGTATTTTTCTACTGAAGTAATCCCGAAACCTGAGTCATTAATTATCAAATTTAGCTATATGGAATTTAAACAGCCATACATTTTAGAATATGGCTGATTTATTTGAGCATTCGGTAGTTTTGATTTAGTATTCGGTCAGCAGGTTGGTGAAAAGTAATCACTTGCCCTGAATACTAAGTCATATCCACCGAATATCCTTCAAATCCTGCCGAAAACTAAATTAGAAGAAATTTCCTGGATTTACGGCCTACTTTTACAACCGATAATCTGGACGAAACAAATACAAGTGCTGGTTAAAAAATATACATAAGTATAATGAAGAACAAAAATCTTAGCCATCTGGTAGTGACAATAATACTTGTTATTTATTCTTTATCGATGTTTGCAGAGGATCCTTCTCCTCCTCCACCTCCGGGAGGTGGGCATGGTTTGCAGGGTCATCAGGCTCCCACGGATGCCCCTATCGATGATGGCGTTGCAGTTTTTCTCGTTTTTGCATCCCTGATAATCGGTATTGAGATATTGTCGAGACCTAAAGAACGCGGAAGACATTGTTCAGAAACCCACATTCATAAACTTAATCATTCGGATGATGCACAATGTCGAAAGACGGTAGAGCCAGAATTTTATCGATCTGATAAAGTACGTTCATTTTTGAAAAATTGGAAGTATGCTTTTCAATTTTTCCGGTAAATCATGGGACTCCGCTGTTTCAAAAGTTATCGTGATTTTTTACCATATGTTGATAAACTGCAGAGGAACATCATGATTACACCCTTTCAGAGATTATTGAAGTTTTTGATCTTGCCTGCAGGACTGCGTCCCCGGACAGTAATTTCCGTCATGTCAGGGTGAATGAGTAATTTAGAAGCAAACATTGGATCAGCTTGTATTTTAATTCCGAAACTGTAAAAAAATGAAAAACATAGTGTTGTTGAAGTTGAGTTTTCATCTTTTCTTATGCTATTTTTTTTATTCTCAAAATGGACGATCTCAGATTCCTGAGTTGAATTGTTTGTATGTTGACCGGGAGCATCCTGCGGCCAGTGATTCAAATCCGGGGACAATAAATCTACCATGGCGGACAATTTCCTATGCATTCCAGACTGCAACAGCAGGGGATTCTGTTATTATCAGAGAAGGTATCTACCAGGAATACCTCGAAACATCCACCGATGGTAATACAGTATCAGGACCCATCGTTTTTTCATCTTTTCCTGGAGAATCGGTTATCATCGACGGGACTGAGAGTACCAGCAGCACCGGTATCAGGATTTTGCATGATTATATCCGTTTATATGGACTGATTATCCGCAATTGGGCTTCAACAGGTATCTGGGTGCAGAATTCAGCGTTTTTCGAAATTCATGGTTGTGAAGTTTATGAGGTATATTACGGAATAGGGATATCCGGAAATTCTCATGATTTTTTATTGAAAAATAATGAGCTTCACCATTTTTCATTATACGGTGTAGATGCATCTCCAATGGGACAGGATTATTGTCATAGTGGACACTTTGTTAACTGTATATCCCATACAGGCAGGGATCCGGATCAAAATGTCGACGGATTTGCTCTTGGACACGGATTACAATATGGTTTTACTTTTGAGAATTGCCTTGCCTACAATGTCTATGATGGATTTGATATCAGCGCTTCATCCACTACACTAAAGAATTGTGAATCACATCACTGTGGGAATACTTGTTATAAACTTTGGGCCCATAAGGTGGAACTGGTGAACTGCATTGGATATCAGGGCGATATTTCAGTAGTCCAGTTAGGCTGGATAGGTGCACCTACCAAAACCACCCTGAGGAACTGCACCTTTTTCGATGCTGGCGTTTATACGATTTGGCAAGCCAATAGCAGCGACACACTGGTAATCTATAACTCAATCATTTCAGGTGGTGATAATATCGGGCTGTGCTTCGAAAACCCCTCCTCAGCAAACTATTATGGTAACAATAACTTGTTTCAGAACAACAATCCTGATCGCGCCATCAATGTGGGTTGGGTCGAGCAATTCTCCATAAGCGATATCAATCAGGGTCTATGGTCAAGTTACAGCGGACAGGACAGCCAATCGATTGCAGTGTTTAGCCCGACTGACATTTTCGTTAATCCGGATAAACCCGATTTGCATCCAAAACAGCAAGGCGCTGCCTTTGACAATGGCAATCCGGATTGGGCCCCTGGTTTTGATTTTCACGGTTTTTCCCGGCCTATAGGAGCTTTTCCCGATATTGGAGCGTTTGAATCCCAGCTTTTTATATGGACCGGAACCGTTTCGGATGATTGGGAAAGTGCAGGCAACTGGGAATGCAACGCCGTGCCAACTGCATTGTCCAATGTGCTGGTGCAGGAGAGTGTGAACGATCCGGTATTATCTGGTGAAAAAACGGTTGCCAATGTTGTGGTCGACCCGGCAGGTGTTTTAACAATCGCGGAACAAGGGAGACTCGAAGTATCGGCTTCGCTGACCAATCGTTCAGGTGTCAATGGACTTTTTCTGAAATCATCACAATCCGGAACCGGGGCGCTGCTTCATCATTCATCGAATGTTCCCGCAACCGTTGAAAGGTATATTCCGGCCGCAGATTGGAATCAATGGGATGATGGATGGCACCTTATTTCTTCACCGGTTTCGAATCAGGTAATTATTCCGGAATTTGTGACGGGTTTTACTCCAGGTGGCGAAGATTTTTACCAATGGAACGAACCGGATAATACCTGGATCAATATTAAAAACGATGGCGGAAATGGATGGACCCCGGGATTCGAGGATTCATTTCAAATCGGAAAGGGTTATCTGATCGCAACCCAATCAAACCAAACCAAACAATTCAGCGGATTGTTGAATTATTCGGATATCTTCGTTGATAATCTGACATTTACCTCCGGCAATGGAAAAAACAGAAGCTGGAACTTAATTGGAAATCCTTATTCCTGTGGATTGACCTGGTATACCGGATGGGAAACCGAGAACGTGGGAGGAGTTGCATGTCTTTGGAATGAGGAAAACAGAAGCTATTCACCGGTTAATCCGGGAGAGATAATTCCACACGGGAACGGATTTATGGTCAGTGTTTCAGAATCCGCCGGAGGATCATTAACGATCCCGGCGGATAAAAGGGTTCTGTCGGAAGCGAATTGGGTTAAAAGTACAACTGTCCCGACAATCAGGTTATTTGCTACGAATAAAAACGACCACTCCAGACAAGAATGCCAGGTCCGGTTCCATCCCGATGCCACCAACAGATTTGACTTTGAATTAGATGGAAGCTATCTTGCCGGATATGCCCCGGTTTTCTATTCGGTTTGCGAAAATAACCATTTGATGGTCAATTGTCTTCCATCGGAAGATATTCATCGTGAAATACCCCTATATTTCAGAAAAAACAATGGTACGGAATTTATGATCCATGCTGTTGTTCAGAATGTAGAAAACCAGGTTTATCTGGTTGATCAGCAGGAAAATATGATCCAAAACATCTCATCGAATCCGGATTATAGTTTCCTTGCTGATGACCAATGTATGGATGATCGTTTTAGACTTCGAATAGGAGATGTCGGATATCCTGACTTGGAGGCGGGTTCCGGAATAACTTTATATTCTGTGCAGGGAAAAATAGTTTTCGGATCAACCTGCCGGGAAGGTTCTTTTGAGTTGTTTTCGATAACAGGTCAAAGAATGGCATCATATTCTATGTCGGAATACTCAGGACGACACATTGAAATACATTGTGTTCCCGGATGTTATATTGGTAAAGTGCAATGCGGTCAATTGGTTTATTCAAAGCAAATAATTGTTTATTGATCAAAATTCTAATCACCATTTTAAAATAGCATAAAAAATGCCCGACATTCAAAAAGCCATAATTACATGCATTTGCCTTTGCATTGTGTTGGTGACCAAAGCACAGCAAGGCAATGTAGTAGCCGGTGGAGGAGCCATCGGAGCAGGTGGTTCCATGTCCTGCTCCACCGGTCAGGTGGATTATCTCGTTTACTCTTCTCCGCAAGGCAGCTTCAGCCTTGGTTTACAACAACCTTTCCTCTATTATTTGCCGTTTATTCTTGAAATTCCTAATACTACCGTTTCCGGAAATGATATGGTATGCTTCAATGCGGAACAAACAGTTATCGTTGCAGGGGGTGACACCCATTTTACTGTGGAACCAAATGGTTTTGCCGAAATCATCGCAGGCGAAAAGATACTTATAAAACAGGGAACCACCGTTGAACCCGGGGGATATCTTCATGCGTACATCTCCACAAACTGGTGTAATCAATCAGACCACTTTCCTGCCGCAACTATAAATGAGCCGGCCATCGCCGGTTCTCTTTTTGAACCACCTATGCGAAATGATTTTTTTAAAGTTTATCCAAACCCTACCACCGGGGATTTCAAACTTGAGATTAAAAAACCGGATGAATCACCCTTCCTTCAGATTGAAATCTGCACTTTACAGGGAAACCTTGTGTTCATCAGAGAGATGCCCGCACAGCAGCAATACAGTTTTTCATTGAGCGAACGGCAGCCGGGAATTTATTTTATCAGGGTGCAAAGTTTTCAGGAAACAGGTATTGCCAAAATCATCAAGCAGTAAGGTCACGTTCAGACAGATAATTTCAAACATACATCAAGATAAAACCAACGGAAATGAGAAAAATTAAGCTGACACTTTTTTACTTCATGTTAAGCATTGTTTTACTGGCCCAATCCCCGCAAGGCATTTCGCACCAGGCAGTTATCCGAAATGCTTCCAATGTGCTTGTAACCAATTCCACTGTTGGGATTAAGATAAGCATACTGCAAGGCAGTGCAGCAGGGGGTGTTGTGTATTCCGAAACCCATTTGCCAACCAGCAACGCCAACGGTCTGATCTCTTTTATCATTGGTCAGGGGACAATTCTGAGCGGGGATTTTGCAAACATCAACTGGTCGGCCGGGCCGTATTTCATTAAAACCGAAGCTGACCCTGAAGGAGGTACCAGTTACACCATTTCAGGAACAAGCCAGATGCTGAGTGTGCCGTATGCGCTTTATGCAAAAACTGCAGAAACAAGCGCCGAAACCGACCCGGTTTTTTCTGTATCTCCGGCGGGAAGTATCACCAATGCACAGATCAATAACTGGAACACTGCTGCCAGCTCTTCCACTGACGGGTATTTAACCTCTGGCGACTGGACTGCCTTCAACAACAAAGAGAATCCGCTTACGCTTACAAACGGGCTTACAAGAACCACCAATACCGTGAAATTGGGAGGAAATCTGACCGAAAGCACAATCATTGCCCAGGATGCCGCTGAATCGCTCACTTTCACCAATAATGGTACTGCCAGAACCGCAATAAATCTTTCAGGTACCGGAGATTTTCAGATTCAGGACAACGGCGATGCATTTTTCACTGCAACGGATGGCGGTAACATTGGCATTGGCACCACAGCACCCGGACACAAACTGACTGTAAGCGACGGAAATATTGCGCTTACGAATTCAGGGACTGCCAGAGAAATGATGTTCTATGAACCCAGTGCCAGCGGAAGCAATTATTCTTCACTGAAAGCCAGGGCTCAGAGTACCAATATTACTTATACCCTTCCTGTTGCCGATGGCAGCAGTGGGCAGGTGCTGAGCACCAATGGATCAGGAGTGCTTTCATGGAGCTCTGCTGGTTCCGGAAACCAAATCTATGATGCTGATAATGATACCAAAATACTGGTAGAGGAAACAGCCGATGATGATGTAATCCGTTTTGATGCAGCAGGAAATGAAAAAATGAAGATTGACAACACAGGCCTGGTATTGCCCAACACCACCAGCAGTAGCACAGGGGTGGTTTACAAAGGTACCGATCGCTTCATTCATAACTACAAACCAGCATCCAATGACGGGAAAAACACTTTTATTGGTGTAAACGCCGGGAATTTTTCCATGGGCGGAGGAATCGCTTCTAATGCAAGCTATAATACCGGGTTTGGTTATTCAGTTTTGCAATCCAATACCTCCGGCTATCACAATACCGCCAATGGCTATGAGGCTCTTAAATCCAATACATCTGGTGCATGGAATACAGCCAGTGGTTCTTCTGCCCTTATGGACAACACCTCAGGGAGTTACAATACGGCAATGGGTTATTCAGCTCTAACGAACAATACCACCGGCACTAACAATTCTGCTACCGGAAATTTTGCAATGTTGTCGAACACCACAGGAAATTTTAATACAGCCAACGGAAATTATGCGCTCTATTTCAACACCACCGGCAATGAGAATGCAGCCAATGGGAATTATGCACTCTATAACAACACCACCGGCGCAAAAAATACGGCACACGGAAGCTATGCGCTCTATTCCAATAAAGGCAATTCGCGCAGCACTGCTGTCGGGTATGCCGCCATGTATTATGCTGATGACTATGCGACCGGTGTTGCAACGTATAACACTGCCGTCGGCTATGAGGCTCTGAGAGGAGGCAATATTCCAACAAACAACGGAGGTAATGGTAACACTGCAATTGGCGACCAGGCGCTCTTTTCAAATACATCAGGGAGTGACAATACTGCTACCGGTCGTTCTGCGCTATATTCCAATACTGAGGGTATTAATAATATTGCCTACGGATATCGTGCGCTTTATTCGAATACCACAGGTCAGGATAATATCGCTATCGGAGACGAAACACTTTATTCCAACACCACCGGAGAAAAAAAACACAGCCGCCGGATTTAAAGCTCTCCATCGAAATAAAGCCAATTCTTATAGCACTGCTTACGGTTTTATGGCCATGCAATTTGCTGATGATACACAGGTTGGGGGATATACTGCAAACGTAGCCATTGGGGCGTTTGCATTACGAGGAAATTCAACTCCTGCATTTAACACAGGAAAAGATAATACTGCCATTGGAAACAACGCACTCACATCAAATACCTCTGGAAGCTACAATACAGCCTGCGGATCCATCGCAATGCATAATAATACAGAAGGAGAGCACAACACAGCCACCGGGTTTTCAGCTATGAGGTTTCATACAAATGGGGATAATAATACAGCCTATGGAAGTAATTCATTTCTTCAACTCACAACCGGTTATGATAATACAGGGATAGGTGCTGGCGCAGGACATAATATTGAAACCGGATATAGGAATACTTTTCTTGGTAAAGGTGCAAAGGCCACAACAGGCAATATTTACAATTCAACGGCCATTGGGTATAACGCAGAAATATATGCAAATAATCAGATAGTGCTTGGAGACGGCTTAGTATCCACTTTATATTGTAAAGGAGCCTGGGTAGGGACTGTATTTGCAAACTATCGTGATCTTTATGTTGATAACACAGGAAAAATTGGTTATGTAGCATCCTCCATGAGGTATAAAGATAACATTACCGGAGTGTCTGATATAAGTTGGCTGTACCGGTTGCGGCCTGTAAATTTTACCTATAAAAATGACCCAGGCAAGACACTTCAGTATGGCCTGATCGCCGAAGAGGTTGAAAAGGTTATCCCCCGCCTGGTAAGCTACAATGAAGAAGGAGTTCCGGAAACGGTAACCTATTCATCACTGATCACCCCAATGCTTAAAGCACTGCAGGAAGACAGGAAACTGATTCTCGGGCAGATGGAAAAGATCAAGATACTGGAGCAGGAGATACAGGAGCTTAAACGGCAGAAATAGTACAGTTCTATTATTCTTTATTGAAACCATCATCAATTAGCTGTAACCACCATGAAAACAAAAAATATTCCTGCTTTTCTTTTATTCGCCGTTTCAATAGTAAACATCAGCCAAAGTTATGGCCAGTTAAACAAGCAGGTAACTGATAATCCATTGTATTGTGTTGCCGGTGGAGGCTGTGCCGAGCATATCAGCCGTGTCCGGGCAGGAGCTATTGACTATTCCACCCTGTGTTCCGGATATGCAGATTATACCGGAGAGCAGTGCGCGTATCTGTGGCCGGGTTATTCGATGAATGTGGTCATTAACAACGGGGAGGCATACTTTGGGGACCAGTGTGGTATCTGGATCGACTGGAACCGCAACGGAATCTTCAATGATGCCGGGGAGATGATCACCCCTGTCGGCTCTCCCGGGCTTGGGCCCTACACAGCGTCCATCACGCTACCGGCCGGGGTAACGCCGGGTGATTGCCGCATGCGGATCAGAATTTCCTATACAGGGGTATTATCCCCATGCGGATCGACAACTTATGGCGAAGTGGAGGATTATCTGATCAAAGTCACCAGCGCTCCGACATATGTCTGGACGGGGGCCCTTTCTTCATCCTGGGGTGATCCCGGCAACTGGCTGCCTGGTGATATTCCCGATGTGGGGGACAATGTAGTGATCGGAGATAGCACTCCTCCATGTGTCGTCGATACCTATCCGAAATTCTGTAAAGGAATTACAATCAGTGAGGGAGGAGAGCTTGTCATCGGAGGTACCACACTCCATGTCTATAATGATATCGTCATCGCCGGTCAATTGTCGATGGATCATGCTTCAGGAATAATGTATGTTTATGAGAATATCATCTGGGAGAGTGGCTCCACCGCGAACATATCCGCGGATGCACAGATGATAATTTATGGCGACTGGACTTTTCAGGATGGTTCGGACGTCCGGCTCACCAATGGAAGAGTAAACTTTGGCGGGGCGCATAACAAGAAGATTGTGAATTATTCCGCCCTGAGTTTTTTCAATCATGTGAATATCCAAAAAATATGGGTCGCTTCTTTTACTTTTGGAGCCCCTTCAAATCATGACCTTGTCATAAAAGGCGATCTATTCATTGACAGCGCCAACTGTTTCTGGCATAATCAGGTCGACCGGAATATCCTGATCGGCGGAGACCTGTTGTGCGATGGCCAGTGGGTCATGACCCAGGGTGTCCTTATCATGAATGGTAATGGTCAGATGCTCAAGCCTGGTGAGAATTGCGAAATTGAACATCTGAAAGTGGATGCCTCAGGGGTGGTGACATTTGACCATACCCATAACGACACACTGAGTGTGGGCAGCCTGACCATCGAAAACGGAACGTTCGATCCTTCCGGGCAAACCATCATGGTTTCCGGAAACTGGAACAATCAGGCTGGCCCGGCAGGATTTTCCGAGCTAAATTCTACTGTGATTTTTAATTCTGAATCCAGGCAACAGCATATCCTGTCCGACGAAATGTTTGACCATGTGGTTATTGCTAACATATCTGATACGGTTTTCGCCGATGGAGCCGGCGAAATCAGCATCCAGCATCTGAGTTTTGCAGGAGGTACCTGGAAGCAATCCGGGGGAACCCTTACCGTTCTTGATCTGGTTGAAAACGGAATATACGGCGACTGGGCGCTGGGTGGTACCGGTGTGATCAATCTCCATAATGAGGATGGATATGTAGATCTGAATGGAAAACTGAATATCGCCGGAGGTGTTTTCAATATTTTCGGAGGAAATGGGATTGACAGTTGGTGGCCATGGGACCATGATGCTTCCATCACCATGACCGGTGGAGTTCTCGACTTCAGGGAAACCGGCATTGTCATCGGGAATAACCCTGCCCTGACCCTTGACTGCGATGTGTCGTCAGGTACCATCCGCAGCGTGCATGGTTTTATCTCGCTCGGTCCATCCTTTGACCCTTCCGGCGGAACAATGGAATTATACGGGAATCTGAACAGTATGTTTTCGACGCAGGGCGGCGGATTTGTGCACCATCTGACGATCAACACCGATCCGGCCAAAACCATCCTTATGAACGGCATCGGTACGGTCAAAGGCAACCTGACTATTTTGTCAGGCAAGCTCGATGCGAATAACAAGCAACTTTCAGTCCATGGAAACTGGAGTAACCACGTGGCTGCAGGAGGGTTTATCCCGCGGACGGGTACCGTAGAGTTTGCCGGCCCGCTGGCCGCAGACATACTGACCCCGCAAAACTTTTACAACCTTATGGTAAACAAAACATTTATTGGCACCAATGGTCTTGAGATTTGGGGAGATATTTCGGTTGATGGAAACCTCCTGATCCAAAACGGGTGCCTTGAGATGAATGCCCCATCCGACCTGACCATCACAGGCAATCTGGTCATTAATCCATCAGCCGGCCTCAACGCCAATGATGCCTATGGTCCGGAAATCCGGATCGGAGGCAACTGGACCAACCATACGACCAGTTTTACCGTATTGAGTGGTTTTAATCCGGGTTCAGCCTCGAAGGTTACTTTTATGGGTTCAGCCGATCAGTTGCTTGCATCTCAGGCTCCGAGAGAGGTGTTTAACCACCTCACGATCGATAAAGCTGCCGGAAAATTCAGTACCGGAGATTCACTCACCTGCACAGGAAATCTGATGGTTATAAGGGGGATTTGGGAAGAGACAGGGAATTCAATACGACATAAAATTTCGGGAAACCTGATGATATCTCCTGCGGCGGAAATCAGGTTTGAAAGTACCGGCACACAAATTGAAATGACCGGTAATCAACCTTCTGTGATTTCTGATTCAAGTATATATGGTGATTTTTTTAAGTTAATCATTAATAAAGCAACGGGCGTTCAAACGACTTTAGAGAGCGACATTCGCTGCAGTACAGGAAGTGTATTCGTTGAAAACGGGGTGTTTAATATTAATGGATTTATATGTCGATTGGATGGAATGGTAAAAGTGATCAACAATGGAATCCTGAGATTACCTGTATCTTCCACACTGTTGATGATGAATAACATGTGCCAGATATTCATTGAAAACGGAGGCAGGATCGAATTGATGGGAGTTCCTGGTTCTGAACCGGAGATCAGGTCAAACACTGCCACTGATTATAACTCATTTTATATTAAGGCTGGTGGAACCATTGCAGCAGAATATGCAAAGTTTATGAATATATCGAACCATGGCGTTTATGTACAGGCCGGGGCACTGATTGACCCCTTGCACGCCTTTACAGGATGTATTTTCTTAGATGGTAAGCCTGACGGGAAGTTGCTGAGGATTGATAACAATCAGGTGTTGACTTTACGGGGCTTGGTGTTTCCGGAGAATACCTGGGGCAGCACCTATAATATAATGAAAGGTAATGATGATGGCATGCTCTATATAGTTGATTATGCTGGTGATTTTTCAGGTTCTGGTTACGAATGGGACTTGTATGACAGGCTTCATTGGGTTGACACCCTGTCGACCGCGGTCACCGCCGACCCGGGGTACTTTTGTCCAGGAGGATCTTCACAACTCGAGGTGGCCCACAACGGAGGAGTCGGCCCATTTTCCTACCAGTGGAGCCCGGTTGAAGGATTATCCGATCCCGTTGTCCAGAACCCTGTTGCTTCACCGTTGATCAGTACCTGGTATCACGTCACGGTTACTGATGCCCTGGGCACCTCAGTGGCCGACAGCATATGGCTCGAAAGAATTGAATATCTTTATGCCGGTGTGAGTATTACTGCATCCTCAAATCCCTCACAACCAGGGGAAGAGGTGCTGTTCACTGCTACAGGGTATAATTGGGGGTTGCAACCTGAATTCCAGTGGTGGGTCAATGGTGAAATACAGGGACAGGGCTCCGACACTTTTGCCTGTTTTCCTCAGGATCGGTATGAAATATTTTGCAAAATAACCAGTAGCTATCCATGTCTTCATGTGAATCCTGTGACATCAAATACGATCCTGATGACGGTAGTGCCGGAAAACACTCAGGTCTCGGGTGTCTTTACCGCCGGTTCGATTGAATGCCGTGGTGCCTCCTCAGTGGTGACGGTGGCAGGAAATGACCAGCATTTCATTGTTGAGCCTGACGCTTCAGTTACATTGATCGCTGGACAGAAAATATTGATCCTGCCAGGCACGAAAGTATGGGCTGGTGGCTTCCTTCATGCCTATATCACCCAATCCAGTGAATATTGCAGTGTATTACCGGCTCCTGATATGGTTGCAGCACAATCAAATGAAATTTCAACATACACCCCAGGCAGCACGCTCTTTTACCTTTGGCCCAATCCGGCGGACAGTTGGTTCAAGGTCAGGCTAAAGCAAATGGTGGAAAGCGATCCTGCATTCAGGGCCGAAATATTCAACAGCAAAGGGGAGCTGATACTCCGTCAGGATTTTTCGGGCAACCCGGGCCTGGAAGTGCAGACATCAGGCTTCACTCGTGGGGTTTATCTGATCAGGATAACAGGGAAGTCATATACGGAAATCCTTCGTGTTGTGATAATCCACTGAAAAATCCTGCCAGGTTCAAAATATTGAGCATCCTTCACACAAATTTTCGTAACGTCAGGCATCCTTGTGAAACTGTTCATGGGGAACAGGAAGCGTTTTTCCGGGATTTCTTATAAAGATTACAGAACCCTCGTCATTTCACTTACTCAGTGGATACAACCGAATACTAAGTTCAACTCACCGAATACTAAAGTGTATTATTGGTAGTATCAGGATAATCTATATTTACTTAACATTTTGCGCAAATGTGATTATTAGAAACAAGGTTATTAACTAATTTAACTCTAAAATTTATGAAAGCAAAAGTATTTCTTTGTGGTTTCGTGCTTGTTCTGATGATGTCAGCACAACTGAATGCACAGGTAATTGAAAGCACTACGGCTGGTGCTAAAATCGTCCAGGCGCTAACAATTGTTGAGCTCTCGGCATTGCATTTCGGTACAATGACTATTCCCACAGGCGATGTGGAAGTGCATGTTGCGGCTGCTACTTCGACCAGAACAGCAGATGTACCCGCAAACATTGTATTGTTAAACCAAAACCCCACTGCCACCGCGGCTTCATACCGGGTTTACGGAACGCCCCAATCAACATATGTGGTCACACTGCCGGGAACTATTGATATTAGTAACATCAATAGTGTAACCATGGAAGTAAGTGAATTTGAGGCTGAAATTGTTTCTGCGCCAGGTGGTGGGCTCACCGGAACAATACCAGAAGGTGGTATGGATAACTTTACCGTTGGCGCAGTCTTGAACCTGGAAAATGGTCAAGCATACGGTGTATACTCCGGAACTTTTGATGTCAGTATTAATTATAATTAGTTACGAGCAATGCATTGTTAATCAGGGAGGGATTTTGGATAAAGGCGGTTTAACCCTCCCTGGTTACGTGCTGTTTTATTCCTTATCCAGCTTTAAAATACAACAAACAGTTTTCGGTTTTGAAATGGATTTTTGAATATGCATACATGAAAGGTATCCGGCTCCTTATTATTATTTTTTTCTCTTTCCTGACAGTGTCAGCAAACGCACAGGGTGACTTACTTGTAACACCAACGCGCGTTGTGTTTGAGGGAAAAAAAGTGAAGCAGGATCTGACTATTGCAAATATGGGGTCAGATACGGTAGGTTATTCCGTGTCATTTCTTCACTATCTGATGAAGGAGAATGGTTTGTTTATAAAAACTGAATTGGAGGATTCGGGAGTGATGTTTGCCGACCAGTATCTACGGGTCTATCCACGCTATATCACCCTAGCTCCTTATGAAACGCAAGTAGTCCAGATCCAGGTTCGGAAAAAAACTGGTATGGCTGAGGGTGAATATCGCTCCCACCTCTATTTCAGGTCTGAAAATAAGCGCAATAAAGTCGAAAAAAAGCAGCAGGAAGGCATTGACACAAATATTGTTTCAATAAATCTTATTCCTGTTTATGGTATGACAATTCCTGTGATTATCCGTCAGGGAGAACATAACCTCAACGTTGAACTTAAGGATTTATCCTTTCGAATGCAATCAGATACAATCCCGTTTCTTGAATTTGTCATTCAAAGATCAGGGAATATTTCGGTTTTTGGAGATTTGAAAGTTGAATTTTTATTGGACAATGGAAGATATTTTGAAGTCGGACTTTTGAGAGGTGTGGCGGTCTATACGAATCTTGACAAAAGAAGAATTTCCATGCGATTGAATCCTCCCGACTTACATAACAGGAGGCCCGGAAAAATCAGGTTAACTTATTTCGAGAATCTCGAAAACGGATATTCAAAGGAAATTGCAGTTACTGAATTGGTGATGTGACATTTATGCAAACATGTCTTCAGCAGTTAATTTTTTTGTATATGAATGATTCATGGAATTTTTCCCGGTAAAAATGGTTGTGAAATATTCATTTGTTTATTCCGGACCTTTTTAGAGTGGTATATCTGAAGTTTTTTAAGGGTGAATTTTTATTTCAAGTATTTGGTGCCCGGTAAATTTGTAGTATTCTTTACCTTATGTATTACCACTATCGTTCAGGTGTCGGCACAGGACACCGTTAAATCTACGAAGCCGATACCATCCATTGAAATGGAACAGGTTAATATTCAGGTAATACTTGGCAATACAAGTTTTTTTTTTTCTTGATATCCTGATAAGTGAAACAGGATTTTTTTTTGTTAATGCGCCAGATTTATTTAATACATTAAAAATTCCGACAGAAGTAAAAATGAATGGTGATCGGTTGGAGGGTAATATTGGTGTGAATTTTAATTTTTATACCATCGATATTCACACAAAAACGATAAGCATGGGCACTGAAGTTTATTCGGATGAAGAGGGAATGGTGAAGTTTGGCGAAAGTATATTCATTGAATCAAAATTGCTGTCAAAAGCTTTTGGTATCAGACTGAATTTTAATATGCGTTCGTTGACTGCGCACCTGACTTCTTCATTCGAGCTGCCTGTTTTAAAACTGATGCGTCTCAAAAAGCAACGCGAGAACATTCGAAAGATACAGGGAGAATTTGTCATTGATACCACCTTGTTCAGAAATAAGAAATTTTTTCATGGTGGAACATTTGACTGGCAGGTTGGAGCTACACAACAAACAGGGAGGGCAGGTTCTTTTCGGACAAAATTTGATTTTGGAGCGGAACTTTTATACGGTGAAGCAGAAATCGGATGTGATTACATATCTAATCAGCACGTTAAGAATAATAATTTGAATGTTCATTGGCGGTGGGTTGAGAACAATACCCGGATTGTCAGGCAGGTGCAATTAGGCAGGATTCAGGCCAGGCATCTTACCTTTCACAATGCACCGCTGTGGGGTGGCTCAATCAATAATAAAAGTACTGTAACCCGGAAAGCTACCGGGCATTATATGATCAGGGAAACCACGGAACCAGGCTGGGATGTTGAACTGTATGTCAATAATCTGCTGGTCGATTTTACACAAGCCGATTCAACAGGGAATGTTTGCTTTTCTGTACCAAACGTTTATGGCCTTTCAATCGTGAAGCTTATCTTTTATGGCCCACATGGGGAGGAGAAAATCCTGGAAAGAACAAGATACCTTCCCGCATGTTTATTGCCGGTTAAAGAGTTTGAGTATTGCATCGTGGCAGGATTATTACAAAATGAAATGGCAGACCGGTTTGTAAGAGCTGATTTTCAGTATGGACTATTCAGGAATCTTACTATTGGAGGAGGCGTTGAACATTTGTCGTCATTGAACGGGGAAACATTGGTCCCGTTTCTGAGCTTCAACTTTAAGCAAAATCCGGGCTTTTCAATTCAAGGTGATTATGTGCACAGGGTTAGAACGGCAATAGCATTAAACCTGCTTATTCTGAAATATTTTGATTGTACTTTGGAATATAATCTGTATAAGAAAGGTCAGAAAGTAATACCTTTTATGCCGTTGGAGGAGTGGAAAGCGGGCATCTATTTCCCAATCAGATTTAAGTATTTAAACAGCAGTATAAGTGTTGATTATTTAAGGCAAAGGCTGACAGAACTTGCAAATACCCAGGCAAACGTCAACCTCTCTTTGAGTTTTTGGAATTTTAACCTCACCGGTTCGGCTCAAATTAACTGGATAGGGAGTTCAGCGAAAAGAGTTTTCAATACTTATTCCCTTTAATATTCAATAATATTTCGGCCCGGTTCAGATATCAATTTGCTTTCAGTGAAGATAACGGAATGAATTTTTTCAGTGAAATTGAAAAAAGATGGGAAAAGGGCACTCTCAACCTTTCGTTTGGCAGGCATTTCGGATACAAAAGAAATTCGGTTACACTTTCCTTTTTTTATAATCTGCCGTTTTCAAGAATATCCAAATCAGTTGCCCTTGTAGGAGATCAATGGGCTTTTTCTCAATGGGCGCAGGGCGGCACTGCTTTCGGGAGTGGCAATAATTATATATATGTCAATTCAGATGCGCAAACCGGAAAAGGCGGATTATCATTATATCCGTTTCTGGATGTAAACCACAACATGAAATTCGATTCGGGCGAAAAAATGGTACGACTTTATTCCTTGAGAATATTAAGCAACAAAGTGGTGTTTCGTAATCAGGATTCTGTGATAAGGCTCCCGGATCTGACTCCGTTTATCAGTTATATTCTTGAGTTTGATGATAAAGATCTGGAGAATATTGCATGGCGTTTCGCGAAAAAAACATGGTCAGTTATCGTTGATCCAAATCAGTTTAAAAGGATCGACATTCCCATCTTGCCTTTTGGAGAAATAAACGGATATGTAACCATAGACCGGGATGGCGAACAAAAGGGCCTGCAGGGAGTGCTGATTAATTTTATTAAAGAGGGTGCTAAAGATACTTTTTCAAAGATTATGACTGAATCGGATGGATATTTCAGCTTTTTAGGCTTTCCTCCCGGTTCTTATACTGCACAAGTTGATCTTCATCAACTTTCAAGACTTGGTTTACAGGCAGAGCCGGCACAACGTGGTTTTATTATCAGAGAGGTTGAGGAAGGAGAAATCGTCGAGGGAATTGATTTTCTGTTGAAGTAGGTAAATTTATAATTCTTATCCTGTCTAAAATCGGATCAGAAGTGAAAAATAGTTACTTTTTAGGTATAATGAACATGTTCCTATGAGAGTTCTTTTTTATTTACTTGTTACATTCTTTCTCTACTTTGAAGCATTTGGGGCACAAATAGAGATGCATTATTGTTTTCCAGCATGGTCGATGCGGAAAATGGATCATTATAGCTTATTAGTATTTCCAAATACTATTCAGGCCGGAAGAGTCGGGGAGCCTTCCATGCCTTACCACTCGGTGTCGATCATGCTCCCACCAGGCGAAAAGGTACTCTCCGTTGGCATCATTGGAGAGGGACTTACAGAAATTCCCGGGTTCACGGAACTGTTTCCTTTTCAACCAGTTTTACCGTTATCTAAACCGTTTTCAGAGGTCTTCGAGAAAAAAGAGTCCATTTATCAATTATGTTCTGAATATCCTTCTTCGAAAGCCGGCAGATTCTCAACCCAATACCTTCATGGATATTCATTTGCCCTTTCCACATTTACTCCAGTCGTATATTATCCATTCCTCAGGAAACTTTATTTCTACAAAAATATCAAAGTCATCATCACTACAGCGCCTGATCCTAAGTATTTTAAAGTATTGGAAAATTTTAGTATAACTGAAAACGCACAGAAAAAGGTAAGAAAACTTGCGCAAAATCCTGAAATGATCCATCGATATCCCAATAATGGGAAATCTGCTTCAACCTGTCAGATATTGGTACTTTCTCCTGGATTTTACGAGTCTGCATTTCAATCATTAATGGGATTTTATGCAGGAAAAGGAATGGCATCAAAATTCACTTCCATTGAATATATTGATCAAACCGTATCAGGATTTGATCTTCAGGAAAAGATACGCCAGTATATTATTTCAGCGTATCAAGAGGATGGTATCGAGCATGTGGTTCTTGGGGGCGATGTTGCTGAAGTTCCATACCGTGGGTTCTACTGTTATGTGCAGTCAGGCACCGGATTCCAGGATACCAATATCCCTGCCGATATATATTACTCGGGATTGGATGGCACCTGGAACTCCGATGGTGATGCGCGATGGGGTGAACCCGGCGAGGAGGATTTTCTTCCCGAATTATCCGTAGGCCGAATGTCGTTTAGCAATTTGGAAGAGCTTGAAAACATGATACATAAATCGATCAGCTATCAGAAAAACAGTGGCAACTGGCCTATGAACAAGCCCTACCTGGTTTCCGAATATTTATATACTCCTCCTCCGACCTATGGTTCAGATTATCTTGAATTGCTGGTTGATGACCATAATGATAATGGATATTTTACTTATGGTATCCCGTCGGGTACAAACATGGTTACCAGATTATATGACGATGCTTCATACAACTGGCCCGTTGAATTGGTGATTGCCGGGATTAATCAGGGAAAATCGTTCATCCATCATTGCGGACATTCCAATATTGACCTCATGATGAGAATGTCGTTGGAGGACGTTACAAATCAAACATTCAACATGATAAATGGAATCGACATGAATTATCAGTTGATGTACACTCACGGTTGCTACTGTGGCGCATTTGATCATGAAGATTGTATAGCAGAACGCGCCATTACCATCGATAACTGGCTCGCCGCAGGCGTATTCAATTCCCGCTATGGTTGGTTCAACAATGGGCAAACGGAAGGCCCTTCTGCGCATTTGCACCGCGAATTCGTCAGTGCCGTATATCATCCGGATGCGGATTCTGCATTTCTGGAAATCGGGTCGGCACATACGATGTCCAAAATCATGACCGCGCCCTGGTGTAACCTCCCCGGCGAATTTGAACCCGGCGCCCAGCGTTTTTGTATGTACGACTGTAATGTCCTGGGTGACCCGGCCTTGAAAATCTGGAGAAATAACCCTTCGATCTATGTGCCACTACTTGTAAAACGCGACAAACCTGTTTTCTCTCCAAATCCATGCGCGCAAATGGGGCGACTTACATTACCGTCGAGACCATCAGAGGCTATCCTGATTACTGTGTACGATATTTATGGCACATTGGTTAAATCAATGAATATCAGCAGTGTGACTAATGAAAATGAAATTCTCTTTTCAACGGAAGGATTATCCTCTGGCGCATACCTATGTTGTATCGTATACGACGGAAATAAATTCACAGAAAAAGTAATTGTTATCCACTAACAAACTGATTTTTTTTTCTGCTTTCATCAAATCAGTAACCCTAAACCTGAATAAACCAGCCAGCAATGGAAGAAAAAATAAACTGAAAAAATCCCAAAAAAAGATGTACCATGAATAAGACCTTTATTGTTCTGATCGTTTGCCTGACTTTTATGTCGATGTTGCATGCGCAACAGTATTCTTACCCCGAAATGTCCGGAAAGAAGCCGGGAATGGCATTGCTTGATTCGGAATCCACCGGTGTGGTTGTGGAATTTTCCGTCCCGGAGTTTACGATGGAAGATGTTAAGGTGGAAGGCCGGATGATGAAATCGGTCCAATTGCCCGGGACTTTTTTATTCAATGAAGAGGGGATGCCAAACCTCCCCGGAAAGGGTGGGTTTATCGCGATACCCCGGGGATCCACCCCCAGGCTGAAAATCGTTTCGGCCAAAACGGAACTGATCCCGATGGTTGACCTCGCGCCTGCCCCCAGAATTCCACTTGACAATGAACCTGGCCCTCTTGAATTTAAGCGGAACCAGGTTGTGTATTCGAAAAACGAATTCTTTCCTGCCCTTCCGGCGATACTTTCTGAAACCGAAATCTTCCGTGGAATTGATGTGGTTACACTTGGCATTACTCCGTTTCAATATAATCCTGTGACCAGGGATTTGCTTGTGTATAAGGAACTCCGTGTGGAAGTGGATTTTGAAGGCGGAAACGGTCGGTTTGGCGACCCGGCATTCAGAAACCGGTGGTGGGATCCAATCCTAAGCGATAACCTGATGAATTACATGATTCTTCCCAGGGTTGACTACGATGGGCGGCTTACTCAATTACAGGATAATCCCCTGAACGATGAATGTGAATACATCATTATTTGTCCGAACAGCGCAGCACATCAGGCCTGGGCCGATACCATCCGCAGGTTCAGGACTGAACAGGGGATACTGACAAAAGTCTTTCCGTTGAATACCATCGGAGGCAATAATACTGCGACCATCGAAGCATTTATCGATAATGCTTACAACAATTGGACACTTAAACCCGTAGCGTGCTTATTGCTTGGTGATTATGGAACAGATCCCTCTAATCACATCCTTTCTCCCTTGCTTCCGCATTACTCTTCGGGTTATAACGATTTCGCATCCGACAACCAATATGCCGATGTGACCGGCGATGACCTGCCGGATGTCGTTTTTTCCCGTATTGCGGCCAATGATGCCAGTCAACTGGAGATTATGTGTACAAAATTTCTGAACCATGAACGAAACCCTCCGGTGGACCCCAATTTTTACGACAAACCGGTAACTGCCCTGGGTTGGCAGACCGAGCGTTGGTTTCAGCTCTGTGCCGAGATTGTGGGCGGGTATTTCAGGGAATCGGAAAATAAGCATCCCCGGCGGATCAACGAGATTTATGAAGGTTCTCCCGGGTCTGTCTGGAGTGATGCTGTCAATACCAATACGATCGTAAATTATTTTGGCCCTGCAGGCCTGGGGTACATTCCCCAGCAACCCTCTTCCATGCCCTGTTGCTGGACCGGGGGTACGGCAGTCAGGGTAAACCAGGCCATCGATTCCGGCGCTTTCATGGTTATGCACCGCGACCACGGTTCCTACACTACCTGGGGAGAACCAGATTATAGTACCTATTGGGCGCAGCAATTGGTGAACACAAACCTGACTTATATTTTTACGATCAATTGTCAGACCGGGGCCTATCACCGAAGCAGCGACTGTCTCGGGGAGAAATTCCACCGGCAGTTTAAAAACGGTCACAATGCCGGATCCCTTGGTTTTATTGCCCCTACGGAAGTCTCTTATTCTTTTGTGAACGATACCTTCGTCTGGGGATTGATGGACAACCTTTGGCCCGATTTCATGCCATCGGAATACACCACTCCGGAATCGCGCAATATTTTGCCCGCCTTTGGGAATGCCGCCGGAAAGTACTTTCTTCATAGATCCTCCTGGCCTGCTGTCAGTTATCCTCTGAAAAGAATGACCTTCCAGATGTTTCATATGCATGGCGATGCCTTTACAACCCTCTATTCCGAAGTTCCTGCCCTGTTGGACATCACCCACGCCAGTACCATCAATTATGGGACAACCTCACTACAGGTTACGGCAACCGACAGCGCCTTCATAGCCCTGACGCATGGCGATCAGATTCTTGCCACCGGATACGGTAGCGCCGGAGGGCCGGTTACCTTTACCGTCCCCGTACTTCCGCTTGGGTCTCAGATAAGGATCGTGGCGACCAAACGGAACTACTTCCGTTACAATAACATCATCACAGTGACCACTGACCAGTTGACAGCAGGTTTCAATGCAAACCAAACCTCCCTTTGCCAGAATGGTTCCGTAGATTTTCACGACAATTCTTTTGGAAACCCGGTGGCATGGTCATGGCAATTTCCAGGGGGAAGCCCATCTTCTTCCAACCTTCAGAATCCGGCAGGAATCAGCTATTCCCAACCAGGCTTCTACGATGTGAAACTGACGGTATTCACATCCAATGGAGATTCCGCCACCAGTGCCAAATCTGCCTATATCCAGGTTGTTTCTTTGCCCATCGCCGATTTTACCCCTTTGTCCGGCTGCCTGGGCGTCCCCCTCGAATTCACCGATTTAAGCAACCCCAACGGGGGTACCCTGACCAACTGGCTTTGGAATTTCGGCGATAGTGCATCCGGCCCCTCAAATATTTCCACGTCACAAAATCCGGTATACACCTACACTGCAACCGGCACCTATCCTGTATCGCTCGAAGTTACATCCAACGGAAAATGCAAGAGCATTAAAGTAATGGAAATCAGCATTATGGAAGCTCCTTTAGCCCCTTTACAACCCCAGGGGACAGCGTATTTCTGCAACCTTGGCCAACCTCAATATTATACCACAACGGGCAGTGCCGGGACATCCTCATTTGTATGGGAACTTGAGCCTTCAGCAGCCGGAACAATTTCTGGCAATGATACAATTGCGATGCTGCAACTCAATTCCGGTTTTACCGGCGACATCCTGATAAAAGTAAAAGGAGTGGGCTTGTGCGGGTCAGGTGATTTCTCCGAACCTTTGGCCGTTAAGGTCAACGCAGTTCCCTCTATTCCACTCAAACCGGAAGGCCCTGACAGTGTAAACCTCAACCGAACGCAAAAAAGTGTTTTTACGGTTACCAAAGTTCCGGGTGCCACGGGGTATTTCTGGGAGGTAGAGCCTGCAATTTCCGGTACCATCAGCCAACACGGGGAAACAGCAAAGGTTACTTGGGCCCCTGATTTCCGTGGCCTGGCTTTTATCAAAGTAAAATCTGAGAATGATTGCGGTGCAAGCCAACTCTCTGATCAGAAACAAGTTTTGCTTTTCGCGCCAGTGGGAATAAATGAGGTTGACGAGAAATTCCTAACCCTCGCGCCCAACCCAAACAAGGGGAAATTTACCCTGGAAATCAATGCAGGAAATAGCACACACATCAGCATCATTGTCGTGAACGCCAATGGTAAAATTGTTTATCGCGAAGCTAATATTCCTGTGAATATGCAGCTCCGGAAAGAGCTTGACCTGACACAACTTTCAGGAGGAAGCTATTTTCTGAAGGTTGAAGGGGTTGATATTCAAACAGTAATTAATATTTCTATTTGCAAGTAATTTTCATTAATTCGTCAGATGATTTTTTAGTACTTTCATTAATAACAACTTAGTTGAAACAATGGGGTTTTTCAGTTCGATACGAATGCTAAGGAGAGAAATTCATGGGTATAATTATATAAATCAATTACAATGAAATGTTTTTTTAATGTTGTTTTCCTATTGATCTTCATAAGTTCAATACAAGGGAAAGCACAGGTCAGGGCTATCGGTTCCTATCCCGAGCCGGACAAGGAAAAATTGCTGAAGTTGTCGGAGAAGTTTCATCAAAGGTACCTGATACGCAGGGCTGAAATGGAAAAGGTTGCCAAAGAGCGTGGGTGGAAAGTAAGGCAGGAAGATTCCACCGGTGTACAGGAGATCATGTACCTCGATAAAAGGGGATTCCCCAGGGTGTATCAAACCACCAATATCAACGCCGGCCGGACAACCAACACCGACGATATCTGGCAGGGTGGATCCACAGGGTTAAATCTGACGGGAAATGGATATATTGTGGCAGAATGGGATGTTGGAGGTGTGCGCACAACACACCAGGAATTTAACAATGGAGCCGGATCAAGGGTTACCCAGGTAGACACGGTAACTACCGACCATTACCACTCAACACATGTGGCCGGAGCTATTATCGCCAAAGGCCTGAAACCTAATGCCCATGGGATGGCAACCGAAGCCCTTCTTCACGCATATCAATGGACCGATGACGAATCTGAAATGGCAGCGGCGGCAGCGGACGGGCTTACACTGTCAAATCATTCGTATGTGGGCGTCAATGGTTGGAAACAGGATATAAGTGGTGCATGGCTTTGGTATGGCGACACAACGATCAGCAGGACTGAAGATTATGAATTTGGTTTTTATGACGATGAGACTCAGGAATGGGACGACATAGCACATAGCGCTCCCCATTATCTGATTGTGAAATCGGCTGGTAATGATCGCGTCGATGTTCATGTTGGCAGTCATTGGGTATATAACGGATCCAACTGGGTTATGTCAACCTGGCCAAGGGACAGGGATGGCGGGATCGACGGTTATGATTGTATCTGCCAGACTGGATGTGCAAAAAATATTCTTACCATCGGCGCAGTTAATGACATCCCGGCAGGGTGGGTTTCACCTGCCAGTGTTGTCCAAAGTGCCTTCAGTGGTTGGGGGCCTACCGATGACGGACGCATTAAGCCTGACCTCGTTGCCAATGGTGTTGGGGTGTATTCAACATTAAATACATCTGATACTTCATATGCATCCTATGACGGCACTTCCGCAGCAGCCCCCAATACAACCGGCACGCTTGTGTTACTGCAGGATTATTACAAATCGCTACGCGGCGGCACGATGAGTGCCGCGGCTTTAAAAGGGCTGGTCATCAACACGGCCAACGAAGCCGGAGCTAATCCCGGGCCTGACTACCAGAACGGGTGGGGGCTCCTGAACGCCTCCGGAGCGGCCAATCTGATCACAACCGACAACAGTGAAGGAGGACAAATCGTCCAGGGCATTCTTCGCACAGGTCAGTCCGTGGACTACACATACTATAGCAATGGCGCCTCCGGCATTGCCGTGACCATCTGCTGGACCGATCCGCCCGGGACACCGCCGGCGCCATCTCTCAACCCGCCCGACCTCATGCTGGTCAATGACCTTGATGTAAGGTTGATTAAGTCAGGTATTTACACACTGCCCTGGAAGCTAAACCCGGCATCTCCCGCCAATGCCGCAACCCGAGCCGATAACATCAGGGATAACGTGGAGGTGATCAACCTTGCCAACCCCTCGGCAGGATTTTACACGATCAGAATTTCCCATAAAGGGGCACTCGCTGGAGGACAGCAGGCTTATGCAATGATTGTCAGTGGAATGACTACTCCACCGACGGACAACTATTGCACCGCACGATCCACAAACTGGAATACCTTTGAGTACATCTCAAGAGTCACTTTTGGCAACATTGATCATTCCTCCGGAAGATCCCCGGGTGGATATCATGACTTTACAGGCCTTGTCAATAAAATGACCAAAGGAACCACAGAGTCTCTGGCAGTCACAATTGCCAACGGATTTTCAAGCGATTACGCCAGGGTGTGGGTTGATTGGAACCAGGATGGCGATTATACAGACGGCGGCGAAACATTTAATCTTGGTACAGGCATAGGGCCGGTGTATACTCTGAATATTCCCGTCCCCATCTTGGCCCAGACCGGTTATACGACCATGAGAATAAGGTTGAATGACGGCGCTTATCCTTCTGCCTGCGAAACAACATACTACGGAGAGACCGAAGATTACGCCATTGAGGTTTTAGCGCAATGCGAGGCTGCTGGTAATGGCCGTGAATATATTGCCTGGGTAAATGCCGGAACTATCAGTAATTCGTCGGGCAGCAACTTTTACAGCGATTACACGACGACCCATTCGACCAGCCTTCCGGCAAACGGGGCTGTCCATGTAACCGTCCACAATGGTTCTGTATTATATAATGAGGATCAGTGCGGGATTTGGGTTGACTGGAACAACAACAGCAGTTTTCTCGATGCCGGGGAGCAGATCGTGGTAGCCGGTACATCGGGAACCGGGCCTTACACGGCAACGATCATTCCACCTGAAGGAATTTCTCCGGGTTCCTATACTATGCGGATCAGGATAACCCATACCGGAATGCTTTTACCCTGTGGTCTAACGGCATTTGGGGAGGTTGAAGATTATAAGCTAATCCTTACGGCACCCGTTATGAATCAATGGATTGGCAACACGAGCCACAACTGGTTTGAACCCCTGAACTGGTCATTGGAACATGTGCCTTTCGCTTTTGATGATGTAACCATCAACACAGGATATACCTTTAACCCTGTTATTCCCAGCGGAGTAGCCACCTGCAACCACCTTATCATCGGAGCTGGTGCGAAAATCAGCCTGGGCGTAGCCGATCTTGAAATCGGAGGGGACATGACCATCATGGGTCAGGTCGATGCCACCAGTTCCAGTGCCAATTATATGGTCTCCGGTTCGGTTTATTGGAATGCAGGGTCAACAGCCAATTTTACCTCCGGCGAGTTTATGGTGGAAGGTGATTGGGAATTCAATTCCGGAGCCAGCGCAAACCTGACCAATGGAACAGTGTTGTTCACCGGATCAGGAAATCAGTATATCCGGAACTATACGGCTGCTTGTTCCTTTAATCATCTTACGAACGATAAATCAGCCGGGATACTGTACATCAGCTCTCACTGCTCCGATACCTTAAAGATCAAGGGGAACCTGAGAAACAGCGTTGCCGGCTCTGTCCTGAACTGCCGTTCATCCCATCCGGTTGTTCTCAAAGGATCGTTTACCAACAATGGGCATATTTATTGCCCTTATGGAACTTTTATTTTTGGCGGTACAACCCACTTGATTAACCTCAACACTGGCGATTATTTTAATAACCTGATAATCAAATCAACGGGGAATACAACCCTGTCAGATTCGTTGCGTATTCAAGGGAGTTTGACGATCAGCAGCGGAACATTGGTGGCAGGCACCAAGCCAATTCTGGTTGCCGGAAACTGGACGAATTCAATCGGTCAGGTCGCCTTTAACGAAGGGACCGGAAAAGTAGTTTTTAACGGTTCTGGCGATCAGATTGTGACTGGCAGTGAAGAGTTCAATATCCTTGAATTGAACCTGGGAGGGAAGCTTACAATCAACAATGCGGCCCAACATGTCACCTGCAACCATTATGTTTGGACAACCGGAGGGCTGGAAGTACAGGCGGGGAGCTTCACTGCGGAAAACCTTATCCAGGAAGGAATATTTGGAAGCTTCTGGTTGCACTCAGGAGGAGCTATCAATCTTACCAATGATGCTATCGTGGACCTTAACGGATTTCTGCATATTTATGGCGGAGTATTTAATATTCAAGGAACAGGAGGTGTCAGCTACTTTTCCTATCTTGCCAACAGCGGCATCGAGATGTCAGGCGGAACGCTTGATTTTAAAAACGTCGGGATTGGGGTCATCAATGGTGGGTTTGCCTTTTCGGAAAATATTACAGGCGGTACTATAAAAACAGTTGGTGATGCCGACATCCAGCGTACCGAATTTTCCCCTTCCGGTGGCACCCTTGAATTATACGGCCAGGCAGGAAGTTTTTTAAGTTTAAGCAACGGGGCATGGCTCCACAACCTGATCATCAATAAAACGGCTGGTATCAGTATGGTTGCCTACAGTAACCTCGATGTCAACGGAGATTTAACGATAGCTTCAGGAACACTCGATTCCTGGTCGTTCAATATCAATGTTGCCGGAAACCTGCAGAATTCTGTTGGGGCACAGGGATTTGATCCGGGCACAGGAAGCGTGATATTCGATGGAAACAGTCCAAAAACCATTACCGGTGCCATAGATTTTTACGATATTCAGATATTAAAGACATGGTCTGGTTATAATGGGATAACATTATCCAATGTCGTCATGGTTCAGAACAACCTGACCATTACCGATGGTTGCATCGAAATGGACAGCCCTTCCAGTTTAATGATTGGAGGAAATCTTTTTATCGCACCGGGAGCCGGTCTTAATGCCAACGATCCTTACGGCGCACAGATCATGGTGGCAAAAAACTGGACTGATTTGAATCCGGGATATACTGCTTCATCGGGATTTTCATCTCAAAATTCAACGGTATCCTTTATTGGTGAAACAACACAAACCCTGATCACGAATGCTGTGGAAGGGGAGTTTCATCACCTTAAGGTCGACAAAGCTTCAGGATCATTCAGATCTGAAGATAACCTTGCCATTTTGGGCAACCTGCAGATTATCAACGGGTGCTGGGAGGATAACGTGGCTGGCTTGACGCACAAAATTACCGGAAATTTTTCATTGTCACCCGAAGGATATTTCAACACTATAACCAATGGTAATACTATTGAGTTTACCGGTTCAGGCAACTCGGCATTGTTAAACAACAGTGCAGCAAGTGTTTTCAGAAACCTGAAAATAAATAAAGCCAATGGTTCATCGGTGACACAGTATGGCATTGTGGATCTGCTCAACAATGGGAACTTAACCATTCAGCAGGGAAGATTTGTTCTGAATGAATCCATGGTATCTGTTTCGGGCAATGTTGCCGTCAACGCGACGGGAACTCTCCATATCGGTCCCTCCGGCGCACTCTCGATGAGGACCCATGGTAAGAATATCAATATTCATTCAGGAGGAAAACTGGAATTGTCAGGAACCAGTGCATCTCCGGCCATAATAGGAATAACCGGCGACGAAAGATGGTACAACCTGACTGTAAATTCAGGAGGCGCTATTGCGGCTGATTATGGAATCTTTACCAATCCCGGGATAAACGGAATTAATATTGCATCCGGCGCCTCAGTCGATACCCTGCATGCCTTTACAGGTTGTACATTTCAGAATGGCTTTCCCGGCGGAACCCTGCTGACCATCAACAATGATCAGGAGCTTACCATTCTGAATGCCGTATTTCCGTCAAATTCATTTGGATCAGCCAGTAATGTGACCAAAACGACGAATGCGGGCCATGTTACTTTTGTTGGATACAATGGCCCCTTCTCAGGGGAAGCCTACGATCACGATCCCCATAACCTGATTGAATGGATTCAGCCCCTTGTAGCAACAGTAAGCGCAACTCCTCCGTTTATTTGCCCGGGCGGTTCTTCACAACTTGACATTTCTGTTACGGGTGGCGCTCCGGGATATTCATATTTGTGGAGCCCGGCATCAGGATTGTCAAACACAGCCATCAGCAATCCGGTAGCCACTCCTCTGTCAACCTGTGTGTATGAGGTGACGGTTACCGATGCATTCGGCAGTACATCGATCGCCGCAGTGGTGGTTTCAGTCTTGCCTGCATCACCCGTCAGTGTTTCCATCAGCGCCTCTGCCAATCCATCCCCTCCGGATAGTCTTGTCGTTTTCACCGCCACACCGGTCAACGGCGGCGTTTATCCTGAATTTCAGTGGAAAGTAAATGGGGTTAATGCCGGAACAGATACCTTTTCATTCAGTTATATTCCAAACAACCATGACTTTGTTTCCTGTGAAATGACCTCCAGTGAATTGTGTCCTTCCGGTAATCCTGCAACATCCAATACGATTATAATGGAGCTTGTCGACCTTTTTACTGTTGTTTCCGGAAATATACCTGCCATGGATTCAGAGTGTTATGACGCCTTCAATACCATTACCATTGGCGGGGAGGCAACTCCTTTTACCATTCAAAACGGGGGCAGCGCCACCATGATCGCGGGGCAGAAAATCCTGTATTTGCCTGGTACTTCAGTGTTTTCCGGTGGATATTTGCATGGTTATATCACCACGGATAATACCTATTGCGGGAATTTGATGCCAGTGAAGGCTTCTGTGCAAACCGGGACAACGAGGCCTGAGCAGCAACAGGCGCAAACCTCACTGTTCACCATTTTCCCCAACCCGGCCCGGGATAAATGTACACTTATGTACAAGGGAGAACTTACAGAAGAACCCATTATAGTGGAAATTCTTGATATGCAGGGAACTACCATGATGAGAGATCAAATGACAGGAGAGCGTTCGATACAGTTTCGGCTGGGAAATTACCCATCGGGACTGTATTTGATGAAGGTCAATGTGAACCATCGATATGAATCTCTGAAAATGATCATCAGTAAGTGAAAATATCATGACCATCAAAACTGGGATTTCCCTTTGAAACTCATCTGTTTATCAGGTATAAAGTTTATATGGTGTTAAAAATCAGTATTTTAAATAAAAATATAATGCTCACATGAAAAGAATTTTTATTGTTTTAGTTTTTGCTGTAGTATCTCATACAGCCTTCAGTCAGTCTGTTTCGCTGGAAAATTTAGTGATTTCTGCCAGCACATTTATGCAATGTAAGCATCCCGGATGTGCTGTAATTTCAACGGAAATTATTCCGGATGATGACTTCAAACCGCTCGGTTGGATCCTGAACTTTTCCCCCTCAGGGTTTATAATCCTGTCGGCGTCGCAAAAAGTAACGCCGGTACTTGGGTATGCTCCTTTTGGTTCCTGTGATTTAAAAGCCACGGAGAAGGGCATTTTTCTTGATTTTCTGAAGCAGGATATTTTGAAACGTGTGATGGCATGGGAGCAAATGGCAGATAGAGATAAGGAAAAGGTATCTGCATCCTGGGGCCGCTTTTTATTTGAAATTTCGGATTCTGTAGGTTTTCAGCAGTGGCCACCCGAAGGTACGACATCCACGCAGGGATGGCTTTCGACCAACTGGACCCAGACTGCTCCCTACAACGCGATGTGCCCGATGGATTTGAACACCGGAAGCCGCAGCGTGGTCGGTTGTCCGGCAACAGCCATGGCACAGATACTGAATTTTCATAAAAAAATCCACCACACCCGCCTCGATGATGGTGATGATTACTATCACTCCTATGGGGCCGGGAATAGCTACTGGATAGACAACGACTATCTGTCAAGAGATTTCCCCTGTTTTGATTCTCTTAATCTTTATCTGGAGAATGTTGAGGATGTCTGGCTTAATGGCGGGACTTTCACCGGCAAAATGAAAGCAGCGCTGAGCTTTGCCTGCGGGGTGACGGCACATCAAGTCTATACCAGTTCTGTGTCAGGTACTTTCGGACTTGAACAGGCGCTCACGTCATTCCAGCGGTTTGGATATACAGCATCCCGTCTTATCTATCCCGAGGATACAACCCTGAACAGCAAGGTGGCTGAGGATATGAAGATTGCCCGCCCTGTACAATTGGGACTTCTGGTTGACGGAGGGGGAGGAGGGCACAATGTAGTGGTGGATGGATACAATACCAATGAATTCTATCACTTCAATTTCGGCTGGGGCGGATCGGCCAATGGCTGGTACACCCTTCCGCCAACCTCGATTCCTTACAACCTTACTATTATCGAAGGGGCAGTGCTGGATATAATACCGGTGATTGGTGTCGGGATTGATCAGAATAATACGAATAATGAGATCCCAAATGTTTACCCAAATCCGGTTGACAAGGAGCTTTGGGTCTCAGGACTGACAACATCCGGGACACTCTCACTTTTTGATCAATCCGGGAAGTTAATGTTGTCTGCCAACATTTCACCTTCCTCCTGCCATATCTGTGTTTCCCACGTTCCTCAAGGGACCTGTTTTTATGTAATTCAAGAAGGGGAGTATCGGGTCCGAACGGGTGTTTTAATCAAATTGGCCAACGAGTAAAAGAACGCACTAATAAATTGTCCCATGAAAACAGCTGGTTGTATTTTATTTTTATGCTTGATATTGAGTAAAATAACATTCTCACAGGTAGGAGTTAGTGCCGATAGCAGCGCGCCGGATCCTTCGGCAATGCTCGATGTCAAATCGGATAACAAAGGTTTGTTGCTTCCACGCATGAGCCGGGCCCAACTTAATGCCATTTCAAGCCCTGCAGATGGATTGGTGGTGTACTGTAACGATTGCGGAACAAACAATCCGGGGGCCCTGGCCATATTCAAGTCAGGGGCATGGTACTACATGAGCTCTGACTGCCTCAATCCATTACCTCCGGAAAGCGGGACACATATCCACTCCCTTACCGGAATTGTCTGGAATTGGAGCTCAGTGCCCTGGTCCACTGGCTATAAGTGGAGCAATGTCAACGATTATGCCACCGCTATCGATATGGGAACAGCTACCAGTAAAACCGAAGCGGGGCTGATCCCTGGTTCGGTTTACACCAGGTATGTCTGGGCCTATAATTCCTGTGGCCATTCATCACCAACTGTATTAACAACAATGTTTCCGTTTATGGTAGGCCAAAATTACGGAGGCGGAATAATTTTCTACATCGACGGATCGGGCATACACGGATTAATCGCTTCTCCTTTTGACCAAAGTACTGGCGCACAATGGGGCTGTGAGGGTACCACGATGGGTGGGACCTCCGCGGGTGTTGGGACAGGACAGGCAAATACAACGGCTATTGTGAATGGCTGCAGTACAGAAAATATCGCTGCCCGTATTTGTAACGATCTGGTATTGAATAACTACGACGATTGGTTTTTACCGTCAAAGGATGAATTGAACCTGATGTTTGAACAGCGTGCAGTTATCGGTGGTTTTCCGACCAGCGGTTTTTTGACAATATGGTATTGGAGCTCGACGGAGGAAAGTTTCGAGGAGGCGTGGAATCAGGACTTTTCAGATGGATTTCAGTTCTTTATATTGAAGCAATACGAGTTCAATTTTGTGCGTGCTGTTCGTGCCTTTTAACGTTTCAGCGGCTTGATATCCTTGATAACTCCTTAATATTATTCGTCTTTCGTGATGCTATTTTACGATTTTTGTACCTGAGAATTCACCCGATTGATGATTGGTAAAATGAAATCCGTCAACAATAGCAATTTTTTCGCTCGTCTATTTCTTACCTGGAATGGAAAAACCGGATGGCAGTTGGTTGCAGCCCTGATTATTTATGTGGTATTTTTTTCACGACTGTCGGCCCAACAGAACACCCTTCTCGTTTTTGACCTGGAGACTGGTCAGACCGATTCGATTAAAAATGCTTTTATTGATACCGCCATCCATCGATCGACGACCATTGGCCATATTGGCAGTTATGATACGGAAATTGAGCACCTGGACCTTCTTCCTCCCCTGCACAATCTTTTTCCCAATAGTCAATTTACTAAAAAAGTCAGGCTATCAGAAAAATATGACGCGAATAAATACCCGATCCGGAGCAGCATCAAATCATTCTCTGTTATTGATGGTATTTCGCGCGGCAACTGTTCCGGATCCCTGATCAGCCGCCGGCATGTTTTAACTGCCGCACACTGCATTTCCGATTTTAACACCAATTCCTGCCGCGAGGATTCATTGTATATCTGCCCGGTCTTTGATAACGGAGAGGTCAATCCTGACTTCCCTTGCAGTTGGGTGCAGAAAGTGTATCTGTTCAGAGACTGGACCTTTGGAAAAGGCGAAGATATCGCGATCCTTGAGTTGAAGGAGCCTGTTGGCTCTTTGACCGGATGGATCGGGATCGGGTTTGACGATCAGGACAGCACTGTTAAAAACCGGTTATATTATAAATTCTCATATCCCGGGCTCTTT
>CAYLVY010000018.1:0-1331 GCA_964387205.1 uncultured Draconibacterium sp. | reverse complement strand
CAACGGAGTATAATGGCGATAGCCTCTACTACAATTATGGTTTAATCGACCTGGTTGAGCACTACTTTCTTGGTGTCGAAAGCGGGGTTGCAGTTCCGGGAGAGAGTGGCAGTTCCCTGATCCGGGTTACAGACATAGCTTTATTTCACTCTTTCGGAGTTTTATCATTTGCCGGCGGAATACGCCATACCCGGATCACCAACCGCACTTTCTTTCTTCTGAAGGAGATCATCCGTCATGATCTGAATATCGGTATCGAAAACCACAGTGAAATACCTGATTTAACAGTTTTTCCCAATCCATCAACAGGTATTTTCCTGGTCAGGAATCCAAATCAGATAGCCATTTATGATCTGCGGGTAATAGATCCAACCGGACGTTTGGTTTTGCGCACAACAGGGGACAGTTTTACCGGACTGATTGATATTTGCGGAGTTGCAAATGGAGTTTACATTCTGCACTTGAGTACGGATTCCCGGCAATTGGTCAGGAAAATGATTGTTCACAGGCCCTGATTCACTCTTTAAACCAGGTTCGTTACCAGGGTTAACTGAAACCATTATCATGAAGTTCCTATACTGATTTCTAAACCGCATCGATCGGAAACCATGTTTTGTTCGCGGATACTCATATTTTACCATTCTCCTTTTAATCCGGGAGTTTATCTTTTTATTATGGTACATTACAGGCATTAAATTATACCCTTTAGAGGATAAAACCATGAAAGCTGTTTTTTTTATCGCCGTGGTCAGCCTGATGGCCGGGTGCTATTTCACTTCGGGTTCGGTCAAGGCGCAAAACGACTCTATGTACATCATGAGATCTGGCGCCATAATTGACCAATTTAAATTATCGGAAATTGACAGTATAATTTTTAAAAAGCCGGGCACGGGCGCTTTTTTCCAGTGTGGCGGTGATCTGGTTATCAGTCATGTGGCCGGACTTGTAGCCCCGGTGGACAAAAGCACGACATATGGTACTGTCACCTCTATCCCGGGGGAGGTTGACAAATGCTGGATTACCAGCAACCTTGGCTCTGATTGTCAGGCAATATCATTAAATGATAGCTCTGAACCTGCCGCCGGCTGGTACTGGCAGTTTAACCGCAAGCAGGGGTATAAGCATGACGGCACTAACCGAACGCCCAACACAACCTGGATCACTAGCATCAACGAAAACTCCGGCTGGCTTACAACCAATGACCCCTGTAACCTTGAGCTTGGAGCCGCATGGCGGTTACCCACCTATACCGAGTGGTACAACGTGAACAACACGGGCGGATGGGCCAACTGGAACGGCCCCTGGAGCTCAGGCCTGAAACTCCATGCCGC
>CAYLVY010000017.1:38953-41813 GCA_964387205.1 uncultured Draconibacterium sp. | reverse complement strand
AAGGTAAAATGAAAGAGACGGTACATCTCTCGAGGATGTACCAGAACTGGTTTCTCGACTACGCCTCCTATGTGATCCTGGAGCGTGCAGTACCCGATATCGCCGACGGACTGAAACCTGTCCAACGGCGCATTCTCCATGCCATGAAGGAGCTGGATGACGGACGGTACAACAAAGTGGCCAACATCATCGGCCATACCATGAAATATCACCCGCATGGCGATGCTTCCATCGGGGATGCCCTGGTTCAGCTCGGACAAAAAGAGCTGCTGGTCGATTGCCAGGGGAACTGGGGCAATATCCTCACGGGCGACAGTGCGGCAGCGCCACGGTACATCGAGGCACGCCTTTCGAAATTCGCCCTCGAGGTGCTCTTTAACCCGAAAACCACTACCTGGCAGGCTTCCTATGACGGCCGGAATAAGGAACCGGTGGCCCTTCCGGCCAAGTTCCCGTTGCTGCTCGCCCAGGGGGTCGAGGGAATCGCGGTGGGGCTCGCCTCGAAAATCCTTCCCCATAACTTCAACGAATTGATCGATGCCTCCATCAATATCCTTCAGGAACAGGAATTTGAACTCTTTCCCGATTTCCTGACCGGGGGGCTGGTCGATGTATCAAGATACAACGATGGGCTGAGGGGCGGAAAGATACGCCTCCGCGCCCGGATCATACAGGAAGATAAGAAAACCCTGGTGATCAAAGAGATACCGTTTGGTACCACCACCGGCTCCCTCATCGAATCGATCCTGTCCGCCAATGAAAAGGGTAAGATCAAGATCCGGAAGATCGACGACAATACCGCCGCCGAGGTAGAGATCGTGATCCATCTTTCGCCCGGGGTATCCCCCGATACCACCATCGACGCGCTATATGCCTTCACCGAATGTGAAATATCGATCTCTCCCAATGCCTGCGTGATCGAAAAAGGCCACCCGCGTTTTGCCGGGGTCTCGGAGATCCTGCGCATCAATACGGGTCATACCGTCGATCTGCTGCGCATGGAACTGGAGATCAGGATGGCAGAACTGCAGGAACAACTCCATCATATATCCCTCGAAAAGATCTTCATCGAAAATGAGATTTACGAGGACATTAAAAAATGCCGTACCACGGAAGCGATTGACCAGGCCATTTTCGACGGCCTGAAACCTTTTGCAGCTATGCTCATCAGGCCGGTCAACGCGGAAGATGTGCAACGACTGCGGAAAATTCCGATTGAGCGGATATCGCGCTTCAACTCGGCCCGTGCAGACGACAACATGGCCGCGGTAAAACTGGAAATGGAAGAGGTGCGCAACCACCTCGACCACCTGATCGACTTCGCCATCGAATATTTCCGTCAGATAAAGAAGAAATATGGCAAAGGCCGGGAGCGCCGGACCGAGATACGCAATTTCGACAACATCGAGGCCGTCAAGGTGGCTGCGGCCAATGAGAAACTCTATGTGAACCGGGAGGAAGGGTTCGCCGGCACCGGGCTGCGCAAAGATGAGTTCGTGTGCGACTGCTCCGACCTGGATGATATTATTGTTTTCCGCGACGACGGAACCTTTCTGGTGACCAAAGTGGCTGCCAAAGTGTTTGTCGGGAAAAGCATTATCCATATCGCCGTTTTCAATAAAAATGACAGCCGCACGGTGTATAACCTGGTTTACCGCGACGGCCGCAACGGAAAGATCATGGTGAAGCGGTTCAGCGTGCTGGGGGTTACCCGCGACAAGGAGTACAACGTCACCAAGGGTACGCCGGGATCGAAGGTGCTATATTTCACCGCCAACCCCAACGGCGAAGCCGAGGTGGTAAGGGTGGAACTTAAGCCTAAACCAAGGTTGAAAAAGAGTTCGTTTGACTTCAGTTTTGCCGAAGTCGCCATCAAGGGACGCAGTTCCATGGGAAATACCCTGACCAAATATGCTGTCCGGAAGATCGAAAAGCGCCAGGAGGGCATATCCACCCTTGGCTCACTGAATATCTGGTACGATGAAACGGTACAAAGGCTCAACTCCGACGGCCGGGGTACGTTGCTGGGGGCTTTTTCGGGCGCCGACCGGATACTCACCATCATGGCGTCGGGCTATTACCGGCTTACCACATTCGACCTCTCCACCCACTTCGATGAAGACATGACGATGATCCGCAAATTTGACCCGGAGGAGGTTTTTACGGCTGTTTACCGGGAGACAGAAAGCGGTCATTATTATATCAAACGTTTTCAGGCCGAACTGACCGACCGCAAGATGGAGTTCATTGATCCGAAGGATGCCCTGGTGCTTTTCACCGTCGATAAGACTCCCCGGCTCCGCCTGTCGTTCGATATGACACAAAAGAGCAAGGGAAACGAGGAGGAGGAGATCACGGTTACGGAGTTCATCGGGGTGAAAGGGATCAAGGCGCGGGGGAAGAGACTTGCAGTCCATCCCCTGCGGGAGATCGTTTGGTTGGAACCCCTTCAGCCTCCGGACTCCCCCGAAGAGAATGGGTCTGAAACTGAGGAAGAGGAGACGCAGCCTGCCGAACCGGATGTTGTTCAAATTCTTGAAAACCAGAATAAACCACCGGATGACGGGGTTGGGGGCGAAGCGGTGCAGATGGAGTTGCCCCTGTAACCATGTTGAAGCGGGATCATATCGCAATCAGTCAATTAAAAACAGAAATCAATAAGATATGCAAGAGATCAGTATTAAAAAAGTGACAGATGATGTATCCTGGATAGGAGTGCTGGACAGGGATATCGTCACCTTTGATGTAGTGATGGAGACCAGGTATGGTACTACTTACAACTCATTTTTTATCGACGCAGCGCGGAAAACCGTGATCGAAACGGTGAAGGAAAAATTCTGGGATGTTTATCTGGCAAAGC
>CAYLVY010000017.1:13656-38943 GCA_964387205.1 uncultured Draconibacterium sp. | reverse complement strand
GGAAGGTTTGCAACCCTGGGTATATTGAAGATATTGTGGTCAACCACACGGAACCAGACCATTCGGGTTGTGTGGCGAAACTATTGGCGCTGGCGCCCCGCGCCAAAGTATTGGGCAGCGGCAATGCCATCCGCTACCTGCGTGACCTCATCGGTGCCGATTTCCCGCATGAAATTGTGAAAGATGGCCAGGTAGTTGATCTTGGAAATAAAACGCTGCGGTTCATTGCCGCGGCCAACCTCCACTGGCCCGATTCGATGATGACCTGGCTGGAGGAGGATCAGACCCTTTTCACCTGCGATATCTTCGGCGAACATTATTGCCATGATGAAGTATTTGACGACCTTGTGGGTGATTTTGATGCTGCTTTCCGGTACTATTATGACGTGATCATGAAGCCATACAGCAAGTTCATGCTGCAGGCCATCGAGCGGATCCGTCCGCTGGATATCCGTTGTATTTGTCCGGGCCATGGCGCGGTGCTGAGAAACAACTGGAAGAAGTATGTTGATCTCTCGGAGCAATATGCCCGGGAATACCTAACCATGAGGGAACCCGGCAGGGTTTTCCTCGGGTATGTATCCGCTTATCAGAATACCGGCCTTATCGCCGAAAAGATCGCAGAAGGCATCCGGGCTTCCGGGGCGCTGGAAGTGGATATATGCGATCTGGAAAAGACGGCCCCGGCTGAAGTAGAGGATCGGATCATCCGTGCATCCGGCATAATTTTAGGATGTCCCACTTTCAGCCAGAATATTTTACTCCCTATTTACCAGGTTTTTGCCCTGATCAATCCCATCAGAGACCGCAACAAACCGGCTGCCGCTTTTGGTTCGTACGGATGGAGCGGGGAGGGGGCAAAGATCATCACCTCGGCGATGCGACAGTTGAAACTCGATGTGATGGACGATGGCCTGATGGTGAAATTTACACCGCATAACGACGCTGCTGAAAAGTGCCTTGAATACGGAAAGATGTTTGGGGAGAAGATGTTATCCCAACAATCATAAGCTATGACAAAAATCAGGAACTCCATCGTGCTGATCACCGGAGGCGCCTCCGGTATCGGCAGGCTTATGGGCGACATGGCCCTTCAGGACGGTGCCGCCGCACTGGTGATCTGGGATATCAACAAAGATAAACTCGATCAGACCACCCGGGAACTGCGTGCCCTCCACTTCATTGTCCATCCATATCTGGTGGATGTTTCCAATCCCGGACAGGTGGCGGAAACGGCTGTGAAGGTGAATGAAGAGATAGGCCGGGTGGACATCCTCATCAACAACGCCGGGATCATCACCGGCAACCGGTTGTTCAGGGAGATGTCCCATGAGGAGATCGACCGCACCCTGGCCGTGAATACAGCCGCGTTGATGCATATCACCCTGCACTTTCTGCCCGGAATGATCGAGAAAGGTACGGGCCATATCGTCAATATAAGCTCGGCGGCCGGTTTGCTGGCCAATCCCCGCATGTCGGTTTATGCTGCCAGCAAATGGGCTGTGACGGGCTGGTCCGAATCCCTGCGGATCGAGCAGGAGATGCAAAAGAGCGGAATCCGGGTCACGACCGTCACCCCTTCCTATATCAATACCGGGATGTTCAGCGGCGTAAAGACGAACGGACTGGTACCCCTGTTGAAACCCGAAGTATTGGCTGCCCGTGTGATCCGTGCGGTGAAAGCCAACCGCCTCCTTGTCAGGTCGCCCTTTATGGTGCGGTTACTTCCGTTTACGAAAGGTGTGTTGCCTGCCAGGGTTTTCGACCTCGTCGTGGGCAAATGGATAGGCATTTACCAATCGATGCAGGGATTTCATGTGAAATAAAATATTGGACTATGGATATTTTCCCGGAAAAGAATGTTGCGGAGCAAACGGCATTTTTCCGCAGTGGCGCCACCCTCCCGGTCGAGTACCGGCTTTTGCAACTCCGAAAGTTGAAGGCAGCCATTCAGAAATATGAACCCCGGATCATGGAGGCGTTGTGGAAGGATCTACACAAATCTCCGTTTGAAGCCTATGCTACCGAAATCGGAATTGTGTTGGCGGAGATTGGCCTTCACATCAGAAAACTGAAAACCTGGGCAAAACCAAAGAAAGTATTTACCAATCAGATAATTCACTTCTGGTCGGCCAGCAAGGTATATCCGCAGCCATTTGGCAGGGTACTCATCATGGCGCCCTGGAATTATCCTTTTCAGTTGCTTATCAATCCGCTGGTGGGTGCCATATCGGCCGGTAATTGTGTGACCCTGAAGGCTTCGGAGTATGCACCCCATACGGCTGAAGTGATGCGGGAGATGATCACGGAGACCTTTTCACCAGAATATATCTCTGTATATCTGGGCGGCAGGGCAGCCAATGAAGCATTGCTGAAGGAGCGGTGGGACTATATTTTTTTCACCGGGAGCCCATTGGTGGGCAAGGTGGTCATGGAGGCGGCGGCCCGCAACCTGACCCCCGTTTCGCTGGAACTTGGCGGAAAGAGTCCCTGCATTGTGGATGACGATGCCAACCTCCGTGTGGCTGCTGCCAGGATCGTCTGGGGAAAGTTCATCAATGCCGGTCAGACCTGCATTGCCCCCGATTACGTGATGGTACACCGAAGCGTGAAGGAGGAGTTGCTGAAGGTGATGCAGCAGAAGATCCGGGAGTATTTTGGAACCGATCCTGAGCTAAGTCCCGATTATGCGCGCATTGCCACCGTGGAAAATACGGAGCGGCTTGCCCGGTTTCTGAGTTCGGGTAACGTGTACACTGGCGGGATGGTAAAAGTACCGGAGCGTTACTTTGCCCCGACCATTTTATGCGATGTATCTCCTGATTCACCGGTGATGCAGGAGGAGATCTTCGGGCCGATCCTGCCGGTGCTGGAGTTCAGCGACAGGGCCGAGGTGGTACGGTTTGTCAATGAAAGACCGAAACCGCTGGCCTTCTATTATTTTTCGGAGAATTCTTCGCGACAGCGGGAGATGCTGGAGCAAACCACCTCGGGCGGCGGCTGCATCAACGAAGTGGTGATGCACATTGCCAACGACCATCTGCCTTTTGGCGGGGTGGGCAACAGCGGCATGGGACGCTATCACGGCAAAGCCAGTTTCGACACCTTTACCCATTACCGCAGCATCCTGAAAAAATCGACCTGGTTCGATATGCCGGTGAGGTATGCGCCGTATGGGAGGAAGATAAGGCTGCTGAAAATGTTGATAAAATGACAGCCTTCAATATAGAAACCCAAATAGCCATAAGGGGATCTTCTGATTAAATCCATATTCAATGTCATCGACAGCAATATAAGCATCGGGGACTCCGGTAATTTGTTCCGGAGTTTTGTTTTTTCCGCCAATTTCAAATGTATATTTCTTATCAACGGCAAAATCACCTTTCCCGGGTAAGGTTAAGTTGTGACTGCTGTCTAACTGATTGTAGAAAAAGGTTTCACGCAGGGTTCCCGGATTGACTGTTTCCGGTGCCAGCGCGTACATGATATTTGTATTCTGCAGATAGATTTTATCAGGCTTGGCAAGGTATCCGTTACCCATTGAATCGGTGCGTAAAAGATTTAAAATTCTGGCATTTTTCAGGTGATCAAGGTATTGGATTACTGTTGCCCTTGTTGCCTGAATTTGTTCGCTGATTTTAGAGATATTGGGGGTGAAAGGAACCGAAGTAGCCAAAATATAGAGCAACTTCTTTAACTTATGGATATTGGCATATTCTATAGGCTGGGCCGATGGGAGATCATATTCCAGCGTGAGGTTGATGCTGTTCATCAGCTTCTGGTGATAAACATCTGTATTTTCGATAAAGTAGGGATAATAGCCATATTGAAGGTATTCCCTGAAATGCTTTAAGGGACGGATTTGTCTTACAATTTCACTTTCCCAATGTTGGTGGTTGCTTACGATTTCAGTCAGGGGGATCGAAGGCACGTGCAATATATTCGTCATTTCGAGATACTCCCTGAACGATAAACCCTCCAGATCATAGGTCACGACACGCCGGCTTAAATCAGCATAACCTTTGAAAATCTGAAGGATGGAAGAACTTGTAAATATCAGTTTAAGCTCTGAATACGTGTCATATACGTTCTTTATTTCCCGTGACCAGTCGGGATATTTATGAACTTCATCCAATAGCAGCACTTTCCCACCCATCTTATGAAATGATTCCGCAAACTCAACCAATGTGTGGGCGGTAAAATAAATGTCGTCGAGGCTTGCATAGAGGCAAGTCCCATCTTTGGTATCATTTTCTTTCAGGTATTGATGCAACAAGGTGGTTTTGCCAACCCCTCTTGCGCCTTTGATGGCAATGAGCCGGTTTGTCCAGTCAATCTTATTGTACAGGAAACGTTTAAAGTCGAGATTTGCACGATCGGCTTTTTGTCTCGAAATGGCAATTAATCGTTCCATAATTGTTCTTTATATAGTGCAAATATAATCAATATTTGAACTTTACAAAGAACATGATTGACTTTTCACGAAACTCATACCTCCTGACCCGGCAGCAAATTAAGATGTCGCAATTTCGTTGATCAAATTCAAATCAGAACAAATAGGTGAGATTAGTTTAGCATGAAAAACATTATTCCATGGTTCAATGTTGCTTTCATAAGCTTATGGGAATGGGGCAAATGATATATGTAACTAATTGAATAAGATAATTTTGAAAGCAGTAAATGTATGAAATAAATTGAAGATGTCAAGTGTATGTTAAAATATAATATCAAAGAATGAGAAAAAATAACCAATAAAAAACAAATCAAATATTTGTAGGAATCTGATCAAATAACTCTATTGTTTTATCGTTACTGTAAAAAACGCAGTAGCATGGAAAATCTCAAAGAAGAGTTCCGCGTGAAAGGGGAAGAGCTGGTGGAAAAGGTCAGACAGCTCATTCACGAAGGGAATGTCAGGCGCCTCATCATCAAGGATGAGGATGGAAAAGTTTATCTGGAGATCCCGGTGACCTTCGGGGTGATCGGCGCACTGATCGCCCCCATGCTCGCGGCAGTCGGTGCCGTGGCCGCGATGGTGGCAAACCTTAAAATAGAAGTGGTGAGAGACCCGGAACCTCCGGCCCCGGAAGAGAAAAAAGAGGATTAAACAGGATCGGAGGGAACCGCTTCCTCCATGATCACATCGTAATAGTAACCGGAACCAAAGTCACGGTTGAGATAAATTTTACCGGTAAAGGTGACGGTTTGTCCAACTTCGACCAGAGAGGATGTGGTGACCGTCAGGTCATATTTGCCGCCAAATTCAGTGCCATCCTGAATATGCACCCAGTTTTTATGCATAATCTCCGGGTTGAATTTCACTACTTTTCCGCGAATAGTCACCGTCTTTTCCGAATAATTTCCGGGGCTTTTGAAGAGGTCGGCAATCGTGATGCCTCCGGCCGGGGGATTGATGTTAATTCCGCTTTCACGCTCTATGCTGGGTTTTCCGCCGGTCCGGGCAGCCGGGGCCTTCTGCTCCATCCCGGGGGGAGTGGGGGAGGCATCATCCACAAACAGCACGGACGGGAAGGTGCGATCAAGCTCCCTGCTCTTGAAATCCTTCATCTCCATCGCTTTGCTGTAGTACAATACATCGCCCGTGGAAATTTCGGCACTGACAATGGCCATCCAATATTCTTCCTTATCCTCCCTTACCTTAAGATAAGTGTAATTATTGGTTTGTAAAACCTCCAGCACCTTGACTTTATGGGTGCCGGGCGGGAGCTTGGTTTGTTCATTCCCTTCGCGATAGAAGAGGGTGATCAGAAATAACGCGCCCAACAGCAGGGCGATGGCTATGACAACGATGTTTGATTTTTTCATATGGTTCAGAATCTTTGGGTTATATTCAGAAAAAGCCTGTGGGAGGAGAGGGAGTTATCCAATGAGCCTTCGTAATACATCGACATCAATAACAACCTGGTTATATTCCAATTTACATTCAGTTCCGGAATGTGCTGGGTTACTTCGGCTTCATTCACCAAAAAGTACTGCCGGAAGTATTTATATCCGGCACCTGCACTGAGTTTGCCAGGCAGGAGATCCTTGTTCAGTACCAGACTGAAGATGGTTCCCTGCAGATAAGAGGTTTCCAGAAAGGTCGCAGATGCGGTTGCCATTGTGTTAATTCCGGGTATCTCTGCAAAGGTAAGGTATCCGTAAATACTGCGGGCAGGATTTTCATCCCGTTGGCTGCTTCGGTAACTTCCCTGGATCCCTGTCCTCAGATTTCGTGAAACCGTAATGTCGGTTCTGACTGTCAGCCCTCTGACGGTGACCTGCTCCAGCAAGGTTTGCACAATGTCCCTGTAAGTTTCGTAATAGATGGGATTCTCTCGTTCGCTATACGAAGCAGAGACAGCAAGCGCTCGAACAGGGCGGTATCGGATGGAGAGATAGAGATTCGACATCACCGGATCGTTCCGAACGGTCAGAGAACTGTCTTCCGGATTATACTTCTGGTGATAAAACTCCAGTTCTGCCGATCCAAAGAACCATAAGTTTTTTACAAGGGTGTTCACATGCTGGAGGTAAGCAAACCGGCGATCCGTATAACCGCGGTTCTGTTGCTCCATCAATGCGATGGTATTCTGCATCCGCCGGCCTTTGGCGCCGGCAAGTTCATGCGACAAATAGGCTCCTATCTGCGGGAGGGTTGCATTGAAACTGTAATCCCGGTAATCGGGCCTGGTACCGGCAACCAGCCCGATGGAAAATCCTCCGGTCCGGAATTCATATTGAAGTCCGTCGAGTGCTCCTGCACTGGAAATCAGTGGATTGATTCGTCTTCCGAACCATATTCGGTGGTGGTCACTGATCCGATATCCGACAGCCAGGTTGTAAATTTTTAAACCATTGAAAATATTGGATGAAATCCTGTCCCACTGTCGATCCCTGTGCGTAAACGAGATATGCGCGTCGGTAGTCAGCCGGGAGTGCCTGTCACCGGTACGGACCGAAACGGTATATCGCATTCGCAGGATGTTATTTTCACCCGAACCGGCCAGCCACCATGAAGAGGCCGCTACATAACCATGGACAGGATAGGAGGTTTTCTGCTCTTCAGTAACTGGTGGTGATGGTTTCGGTTTCGCTTCGGGCATTGTCCGCACCGTTGCAACCGTGTCGGCAGTTACGGACAATGGCTCCTGTTTTTCTTTTTGTATATCGCGGAAAAAAGCAAGATCGCCGGCCTTTAATGATTTATCATGTAGTGCTTTACACAAGGTGGAAACCGAGGAAATGCTCAGGACAACCATCGCGGGCTCATGCCGGTTATTTTCAACGATGTAAAGGGTATCGCCCGGCCGGATACCCCTGGCGGTGATGAAACGTACATAGACATTTTCCGCGGTTACGAAGGATACCGCACCTTCCCGGAATACCGCGGTATCCTGGGCGAAAACCGATCCCTGGGTAAGTGCGCCCATGAACAGGATTGAGAGTATGACCAGTTTCCGGTTATTCATTGCTGCGGATCATAAATACCGGCGCCGAGGCAGTTCCGTTGCGGTGGCAATCGTAGCAGGCCAGGCTGTTGTAACTATACCCACTGACATCCTCATGCTCATCATCCATGTCGGCGCGGTTGTGTTCATGACAATCTATGCAACTGAAAACAGCATAGTTGGCCGGATTGGTATGGCAATCGGTACAGGAGTTCCATTCACCGCGGTGCTTCCCGGAATATATCGGAAAATATTGGTTGTCATGGTCCCAGGAGGCAGGACGCCACGAATTTGTAACATGGCACTGATCGCAGGCAACGGGAAATTGTGCGGCGAGGTGGGGAGGATTGGTGGTCTGGTTATAATTGCCCTGATGACAACCGACACAGGTATTCGGGGTGTTTTGATAATTTCCCTGGTGACAGGTACCGCATTGCGTGGCAATCAGGGCATGCGCCCCGGTAAGCGGGTAGATGCGGTTATGGTCAAAACCAGCACCGATCCACGTCAGGGCATTGGGACTGTGACAATCGAGGCAGGAGGTTGAGAAGCCAGCCGACTGATGATCGGGATTGTTTGCCGAGGTATAATCGGACTGGTGACAGTCGATGCATTCGATCCCCAATGGTCCGAACAGGAGGAAATTGGAGGAAGCATTGGTATGACAATCAAAGCAATCGGCGGTCTGATGGGCTCCTGTGAGCGGGAAACGGCTTCTCCTGTGGATATCCATGATATTGGGAACCATCCAGTTGACAGGTGTATGGCACCTGGCACAATCGGGCCCCACGGTCTGGTTGTGAATGTCGGTGTGGCAATCCATGCACTCTTTTCCGGCTTTGCTGAAGTTCAGGGATTGATGACATTGCCGGCAACTGACCGCCTGATGCTGGCCCGTAAGGGGAAACTTCGTCTCGCCATGGTTGAAGGTCAGGGTTTTGAAGTCGATTTTCCAACTGGCCGGGTTATGGCAATCCTGGCAGGCCAGCCGGAACTCATCCCCATGGGGCGACTTTTGTGCCATAACCACTAAGGAGAGAAACATGAATATTATTGATGACAATCTTCGCATTTGATTTTTCCGGTTTTGTAGAGGGTATAAACGTTTCCTTTTGCTTTGACCGCAGGATGGCACCGGTCGCATGAGAGTTCCTTATGTCGTCCGTCCAGCGGGAACAGTGTCTTCGAGTGGTCGAAAAGTTCAGCGGGTCTGAAGTGGCTGGTGGAATGGCACCGGCCGCAATCTCCGGGTAATTCCGGATCGAACTGTTGCTGATGCGGATCGGCATGACAACCGCTGCACCGGGTGGTCAGTCCTGCAAACTGCTGAATGATCTTTCCTTGTTCATCCCTGCGGAAGTGGCAGGAACGGCAGGATGGCCTGGTGTGGGCACCGGTAAGCAGGAATCCGGTGATGGTATGGTCGAAACTGATTTCATTCCATGCCGCCTCATTATGGCATACCCGGCATTCAGAGTCAGGATAGTACTTTGGGGTAATCGAAGGTGCATGGATATCAGTATGACAATCGGCGCAGGCAAGCCCGATATTACGGAAACTCCACCGCAGGTTTTTCCGGTGGCAGGAAAAACAGGGTGTTGCGAGATGGGCTCCCCGCAAAGGAAAGCTGGAGAGATTGTGTGCTTCAGTCGTGTAAAGGGTTTCAGAAAAGCCATTGGTGGTATGACATGCCGCGCAATCCGGTTTGCCTTTCATACCATCGAATTCTCCTTCATGATAATCTTTATGACAATTGTCACACCGCGAATGGGCAAGGGGATCGGTGAGTTTTGAGCGGTGGCAGTTGCGGCAGGAGACAACGCGGTGCCTGCCTGCGAGCGGGAACGTCGTTTTGGAATGGTCAAACTGTTCCGCATTTTTGATCTGGTTGAACCCCGCTTCGGTATGGCATTGGAGGCAATTCTTCCCGAATTTGCCCTGGTGAGGGTCATTATGACAAGGAATGCAACCTGAAAACTCCAACCCTTTGAAATTTTGGAAGCGCTGTCCGTTTCGGGTAATGACCGGATGGCATGACTGGCATGAAACGGTAGTATGTTTTCCTTTCAGCTGAAATGCTGCATTTTCGTGGCTGAAGCCGGTTGCCGGTATAAAACGGTCGTGGTTATGGCATTCCCCGCATCCGGTCCCCAGGGTGCCGAGGTGGGGATCAGCATGGCAACTGCTGCACCGGATATCCAGGCCCAAATAGGTGTTGGCCCGCTTTTGCAGGAGAGGGTCACTGATCTTCTCCTTGCGGTGACATTGCCGGCAGGAGAGATTCCGGTGTGCCCCCTGAAGTGAAAATCCCGTCACTTCATGGTTAAATTGCTCCGGATTAAATCGTATCAGTTGAAAATTCCGGCCGTGATGGTCTGAATGACAGGCATAACACTCCTTGTTTTTCACGGTGGCAGATGCATGATAACCTTTTCCGCCGATTAACCTTGTGTTGATCTCCTTGTGGCAATCGAGGCATTTCCGGTTGGTAACCTTTTGCCCTGGTTCGTGGCATTTGGTGCAGTTGGACAATCCTTCCAAATGAGCATGGGCCGCGGATAACGGCCCGGGGGATAACTGACCCGGAAGCAGGCCGGATATCATTGAGAAAATCCAGGATACCAGCAGGAACTTCATGTTCAATCGTTGCATCTTCAATAATGATGTGTCATAATGGCTTCGCCGAATTTCTTTGTGATCAGGATTCCTGCTTTTTCAAGAAACCGCGAAGGTAACTCCCCTCCTGCAAAGATATACACGAAATCGTTGGTAATCGCACTCTCTGCTTCACTGATCAGATTTTGAAGGATGACCGTTTCCTGCTCTATTCTGACCGGATTGGTACTGAACAGGACTTGAATACTCTGATCTTCCGTTGCTTTCCGGATCTGCTCCAGGTTGGCAGGCTTGAGGCGGGCGAACGCTTCACCCCTGTAAACAAGGGTGACATGGTTGTGTTTTTTCAAGAGCAAAGCCGATTCAATAGCTGAATCTCCTCCTCCGACCACCAGAATTTCTTTGTCATTCACATGCTCAGGTTCTAAAAGCCTGTAGGCGACCTTTTCCGTCTCTTCACCCGGGATCCCCAGTTTTCGCGGCGAACCTCTTCTTCCAATGGCCAGCAAAACAGTGCAGGTGCTTAGTGTCCTGCCTGAAGCCGTAGTCACCATGAACCATTCTTTTTCCCTGACGAGCGTTTCCACCTTGCAATTTTCACTGATGGATATCTTGTTTTTAGACAATACATCATTCCACAATCGCAACAATTCCCCTTTGGTGGTCTCTTTCAGTTTTACTTTCCCATACAGCGGTAAATCCATGGCCGTAGTCATCACTACCTTTTGCCTTGGAAAGGTAAAGACCGTACCACCCAGTGTGTCTTGTTCAAGGGTAAGGAAGTTCAATCCCAGGGATTTGGCGGTAAGGGTGGCTGCTATTCCTGCCGGGCCGGCGCCCACGATGATGAGGTCATAGGTGGCGCCGTGATGTTGCGGGATCGATTTACTGAGATTCCGGGTTGCCTGTTTCCCCTGTTCCACGGCATTTTTAATCAATCCCATCCCGCCAAGTTCGCCTGCAATAAAAATTCCCCTTACATTACTTTCGAACTGGCTGTTTACCTGTGGAAGATCCACCCCACGCTGCTCGGTTCCGATACAGAGGGTAATGGCCTGGGTAGGGCAGGCATGAAAACAGGCGCCATGTCCGACACACCTTGAAGCATTGATGGTGGTGGCTTTCCCATTCAATATTCCCAGGATATCTTTTTCAGGACATGCAGCCACGCAGGCGCCGGTTTGAATGCAACGGCCGGGATCCACCACCGGATGGAGTGAAACCGGTTCGAATGTGCCCTCTTCACGGGCCAAGGCAATTTTCTCTTTGACCTTTATATTGTTCTTCCTGATTTTTCCCAGGTAGAAGAGGAAAACAATCACCCCTGTGAGCAGAGCGAGCAAGTAGATCAGGATCTCTTCCAAGGTCGTTTCCATACCGGGTGATCTAAAATATCCAACGATATCCAAGGACAATGGCTACGATCACATGCACGAGCATGATCAGGAGCATGATTATGGCGAACGGAAGATGGGCGACATGCCAGTAACGGAATATCCGTTTCATTTTCAAGGCTTTGTCCAGGTTTATTGATTTTCCGTGCTGTGAGATTCCTGCTTCGATCTCGCTGTCACACAACTCCCTTCCATCCCTGGAACGCGGTATCCGGAGGTAAATAAAACGGCCTGCTATACCGCTGAGGAACACGGCTACCATACTCCAGAAACTTAAAGAAACCAACCCGCCAAACTTAAATGCGGTGTGAAAAAGGACCATGACCGGACCGATTGTACATAAAAAAATATGAAACTCGAGCCAATGTTTTAACCATCCGGCAGTAGATAGCTTCCGCCATCTTTTACGAAGCATATACAGGGCGACACCTGAGAGCATGGAAAGAGAACCGGCTATACCCCAGCCATGGCCCCAGACTCCTCCCGGCTTATGGGTGAGATGGTCGGGATGGAATGGACGTTCGGTCAAAGGGGTACGGTAATAATCTATACCTTCGGTGATCAGATAAAGCAACAATCCAAACCCGATGGCAATAAGGATACTGATATAAATCCGGTTACCTGATGTTGACATAGCCGGTCTGATTTTTTGGTAAAAATACCAAAAGATTCGGATTATATGCAGAATTCAGGAGATGCCGGTACAGTAACTTCTGAAAATCCCGAAAGACAACTCCGCCTGGTGGTGCAGCATCCCGGCGCCGTTCATGGTCCTTGCACCTTGTTCCATTCCTCGTTTCATGAAAAGGGTGAGAGATGGGTTGTAGACAAGGTCGTAAAGCAGGTGTGAAACGTTCAGAAACCGAAAAGGGACCGGTGGGCAGGTGCGTTCATTGGGGTGCATCCCCAGTGGTGTGGTATTGACGATCAGCGGATGGCCCGAGATCAGGTTGCGGGTAAGCATGTCATACCCGATCGATTTTCCCGGAGAGGGGTTTCTTGATACGAAGGTGCAATTGGTCCCTCTCTCCCGCAGGGCATATGAGACGGCGGCCGCTGCACCTCCTGTTCCCAGGATCAGGGCTTCAGGATAATGCTGGTGGTTATCCAGCGTTGCTGAAAATCCGGGTGCGTCGGTATTGAACCCCATGGTCGTTATCGTCCCCTGATCCCGGATGATCACTATAGTGTTGACCGCTCCAATCGCTGCGGCGGCAGGATCGATCCGGTCCAGATACTGCAGGATAGCTGCTTTGTGCGGGATGGTCACGTTCAGACCTTGCAGTTCCGGATATTGTCTCAGAAGCGCGGAAAATCCGGAAACAGATGGCAGGGGGTAGAGGTTATACTCTCCCCTGATCCCTTCGGCAATGAATTTTTTTTCAAACCACCGGGGTGAGTAAGAGTGGGCCAGTGGATAGCCGATCAGGCCAAGGTGCATTGTTTATTGCGGTTTGTACTTTTTGAACCGTGCCGGCAGGAAGGTGAAAAAAGTATCGCCCCTGAGGCCCAGTCGTAGGGTTTCCAATGGAACCAGATCAGCCGGAGCGATGTTCCCCAGGTTCACGTTTGCGCCGAAGTTTTTAATGAACCATACCTGCTGTGGTTTGAGTGGAGCTTCCCACAGGATTTTATCATCTGGCACTTTAGCCAGTATTTTGTTGATCAGGGTGACATGCGCTTTCCCGGTGGCCCTGTATATGCCTACATTTCCGCTTTCACGGGCTTCGCCGATCACTTTGAAGGCTCCGGCCTGCAATTCTTTCTGCATCATATCTATCCATCGGGCAGGTGCGATCAGGATGCCGGACTCCTTGGAACCTACTTCCGATAAAACGGTATAGTTCTCGGCAAGGCGATGAATGTACTCGCATTTCACATCGTGTTCCATAGCCATCGAACCGTCGGAAACCTCCACCGTGTCGAGACCGAGCTGATCGATATACCTGCGGTAATCGTCGAATTTATCCCTGACCACAAAGGCTTCAAAGAGTGTTCCCCCGACATATACTTTAATGCCAGCCTCCTGATAGATCTTTACTTTTTCCCTGACATTTTTAGCCACGAGCGAGGTTCCGAATCCGAGTTTTACAAAATCGGCCAGATGACCTGCCGTTTCAGTAAAATCTTCTGCTTCGCGCAAACTCAGTCCTTTGTCCATGACCATGGCTACTCCGGTCTGTCTCGGTTTTTCTGCCCGTTCGGGTAAATAGGGTAATAGAGGCTTTTTCATGTCAGTAATGTATCAGTTGCCGATTGATCTCCTTCGCGGTGCAGGGCGATCAGGTTGACTATCACCTGATTGGTTCCGGCATCGGGAAAGGTGGAAACCAGTCGTTTGAATCCTTCTGAATCGATTTCCAGTCCTTTGAGGAGCATCTCTTTTCCCTGGACGGGTTTTCCCATTCTCACGCAGTAATAGCCCAGGCCGAACCAGAAATCGGCATTGGCAACATGATGCGTCAGGCCTTCTTCCAGCACGGCAGCCGCGGCTGCAAAATCTTTTCGGTCGGCATAGACAACGGAGAGGTCGAGCCAAACCTCTTCATCTTCCGGACTGAGTTCGGTAACTTTCCGATAGGCTTCGATGCCTTCGTCGACCATTCCCAATTTCACCCGTATGTCGCCGAGAATGAACCAATATTCCGGGATACCCGGGGAAAGTTTAATTGCTTTTTCAACAAAGGTGAGCCCTTTGGCAGGTTCGCCCGTTTCATCATAGCAGATTCCAAGGCCCAGCCATCCGTCGGCAAATTCTTCATCCGAATCGACGGATTTCCGGTAAAAATCCATGGCAGTGGGAAACTCTTTCAACTTCTCATAACACTCACCGATATAGTAATAGGTAACCGGTTCGGGATCTTCGTACAGGAAGGTTTCCTGATAGGTGGCAATGGCTTCCCGGTATAAACCAATATTGGCCTGGCAGTTTGCTTTATTGAAATGAGCCGAGGAAAAGGTTTCATCAATGGCCAGTACGTATTCGTAGGCTTCAATCGCTTTTTTAAATAAACCGGCATTGCTTAATGCGATTCCAAGATTGAACCATCCGGGGGCCGAATAGGGGTTCCTGTTCACAAAACCGATAAAAAAATCTATGCTACGCTGCGATTGCTGGGATACTTCACAGCAGAATGCAAATTCATAAAGGGCATTATCGTTGTCCGGATTAATGTCGAGCGCTTGCAGTAAATAGTCGATGGCTTCGCTGTATTTACCCAGGTTTTCATATTCAAAGGCAATATTGGTGTAAAGCTCATCCTCATAGTCGGTTTCACCCAATGCCCTTTTATAGGCCGCAATGGCCTTATCCGGTTTCTCGAGCTGGGAGTAAAGGTTGCCTACCGATAAATGGAAATCGCTGTCCCACGTGTCATGGGTTTCAATTTCTTTGAGTATCCTCAGGGCTTCGTGATCCCGCTTGGCATTGATCAGGTATTGGGCCATCCTGATCCGCAGGTAAGGATGATCGGGGTGCTGCTCCAGCCCTGCCCGGATGGTCAGCAACGCTTTTTTCTGTTCGTTCCGGGAAAAATAATAGTCGATGATCTCTTCGTATTCATCCACATCAAAGAAAAAGAACTGTTTTTCCCTGCGCATGGTCTCAAAACGGCTGACCAGCGACAGGGTTTCCCCGTCAAAAAAGGATTCCATTGAATCATCCATGGCGCAAAATTACGAAAATTAAGCACCTGCCGGGTGAATTTTTTTATAATCTCAGATGCCGATGGCGGTCTTTTCGGGAAAAACTATACATTTGCCTAAAAATAGAGGTAATGACACTTATCAAATCCATTTCAGGAATTCGGGGAACCATCGGCGGCAGGGCAGGTGAAGGGCTTAGCCCTTTTGATATTGTCAGATTTACTGTTAGTTACGGAGATTTCCTGTTGGAATCCCTTCCGAAAAAAAAGTTGACCGTTGTCGTGGGCCGGGATGCGAGGATCTCGGGGCTGATGGTCAATCAACTGGTTACCGGCACCCTCATGGGGATGGGGATCCATGTCACTGATATTGGATTGACTACCACGCCTACCACAGAGATCGCGGTGACCGAACTGGGGGCCGATGGTGGAATAATCCTTACGGCAAGCCATAATCCTAAGCAGTGGAACGCGCTGAAACTCCTCAACAATAAGGGAGAGTTTTTGTCAGCCGCCGACGGGGAGCGTATCCTGGAAATCGCGGAGCGAAATGAGCATCGTTTCGCGGAGGTCAATGAGCTGGGTACCTACCGGCAGGATGATTCCTTCCTACGGAAACATATCCGCAAGATACTCGAGTTGCCCCTCGTTGACCCCGAGGCGATCCGCGAAGCCCGGTTCCGCGTCGTAGTGGATGCAGTGAACAGCACCGGCGGCATCTATGTGCCGGCACTGCTCCGTGCGTTGAATGTCAGTGTAATAGACGAACTGTATTGTACCCCCGACGGCAATTTTCCACACAACCCCGAACCACTGCCTGAACATCTTTCTGCCATCTGTGAAGCAGTTGTAAGGAATAAAGCTGACCTGGGATTCGTGGTGGACCCGGATGTCGACCGGCTGGCGATCATCGACCAGTTTGGTGAGCCCATCGGGGAAGAGTACACGTTGGTGGCTGTAGCCGATTATATTTTGCAGAACAAGCCTGGTAATACGGTTTCCAATCTCTCTTCCACCCAGGCATTGAAGGTGATCACTGAAAAGGCCGGCGGCTCCTGTTTCGCCTCAGCCGTTGGCGAGGTGAATGTGGTCGCCATGATGAAAGAAAAAAATGCGGTCATCGGAGGTGAAGGAAATGGTGGCGTCATCTATCCGGAATTGCACTACGGCAGGGATGCACTGGTGGGTATAGCCCTCTTTCTCAGTCACCTGGCGAAATCTGGTAAAAACTGTGCCGCACTTCGGGCCCGCTATCCTCATTATTTTATTTCCAAGAATAAAATCGAATTTTCACCCGAAATGGATATCGGAAAAATACTCGACGCCATTGTACTTAGGTATAAGAATCATGAAATCAGTACGATCGATGGAATAAAGATCCATTTCGACCATGAATGGGTCCATCTGCGCCGCTCCAATACCGAACCGATCGTCAGGATTTATGCCGAAAGCGATATGATGGTGAAAGCCGATAATCTGGCGAAAAAGATCATCGGTGATTTTAAAGAGATACTCAACGGAAGCTGACTATGGCCGTAAAAAAAACCGTGAAATCCAGGAAAACCAGGAAAAAGGTCAGGTTCAAAACCATTACATTAAAACTGACAGCAAAGCAGAAACGTTCCCTGGTTAATTACTGCAAGATGCATCGTACCACGCCAAACAAGCTGATCAAAAAAGGGCTCCGTCCGTACCTGGACAAATATGCCGATTATACACCTGAAGTCCGGAAAAAGGAGTTGATCAACCAGTTGCAACTCTTCTGAAACTACTTTTTTCCGTTCACCGGCAATGCCTGATATGGAGTGCGGTTTAGAATAGAACGCCCCAGGGTGACCTCATCCGTATACTCCAATTCATCGCCTACCGAAACGCCCCTTGCAATGGCGGTGAGTTTTGTCCGCGTGCTGTCGATTTTTCTGGAGAGAAAAAAAGAAGTGGTGTCTCCTTCAATGGTGGCGGGCAGTGCCAGGATCACCTCTGTAATGCTTTCATCTTCAAGTCTTGACAGCAATGAAGTAATCGTCAGGTCGCCCGGGCCGATGCCTTCAACCGGAGAGATAATACCGCCGAGGACATGGTACACGCCCTGAAACTGACGGGTATTCTCGATCGCCATGACATCCCGGATATCTTCCACCACACAGATCTGGGTTTTGTCGCGGGATGGATCGGAGCATATCCTGCAGCGGCGCTCATCGGAAATATTGTGACAGGTATCACACCAAACCACTTCATTCCGCATCCGGATGATAGCATTACCAAGGGCTTCGGATGCGGCAGCCTCCTGACGAAGGAGGTGAAGCACCAGCCTGAGCGAGGTTTTTCTGCCGATTCCCGGTAATTTTGCCAGTTCATTGACCGCTTGCTCCAATAATTTTGACGGGTACGACTGCACGACGGTTATTGATTTGATCTGCAAAAATAGTGTTTCCCGGTGATGGGAGCGTTCCGGGTAACCTTTATTTTTCGAAACGGGTACCTTTAGCTCTCTTTTCTTCCGACATTTTTAAAAACCAGAACCCCCTGTTCCACATCGGCCAGGATAGCCGAATCCCGGTCCACGCTCCCTTCCAGGATCATTTTCGACAATTCGTTCAATATCTCCTTTTGCATTAGTCGTTTGATCGGTCTTGCGCCATATAACGGGTCAAATCCTTTCCCGGCAATCCATCGGGTAGCCTCCTGTGTCATCGTAAACTGAATGTTGTTCTTTTCAAGTAAACGCTGCATCATACCTGTCTGAAGTATGACGATCTCCACGATCTGCTCGCGGGTCAGGGGCCGGAACATGATGATCTCATCGATCCTGTTCAGGAATTCCGGGCGGATGGATTGTTTCAAAAGGTCGAATACCTGCCGGCGGGTTTGGAGGAAGATCTCCTCGTCGTTATAACCGGTCTCCTTCATCATATTCTCCTGAATGATGTGAGACCCGATATTGCTGGTCATAATGATGATGGTATTGCGAAAATCCACCGTTCTTCCCTTATTGTCGGTCAACCGGCCATCATCCAGTACCTGCAGCAGGATATTGAACACATCGGGATGGGCCTTCTCGATCTCGTCGAGTAAAACGACGGCGTATGGCTTCCTTCGGACCGCCTCTGTCAACTGGCCACTATCTTCGTACCCCACGTAACCCGGAGGAGCTCCGATGAGCCGTGAAACGGTATGCCGCTCCTGGTATTCCGACATGTCGATGCGGATCATGTTTTGTTCATTGTTGAACAGGAATTCGGCCAGCGCCCTGGCAAGTTCAGTTTTTCCTACCCCTGTTGTCCCCATAAAAATAAAGGAGCCAACAGGTCGCTTGCTGTCCTGAAGCCCGGCCCTGCTTCGCCGGATAGCATCGGCAATGGCACCGATCGCCTCTTCCTGCCCCACTACCCTTTGGTGCAACTCCTGTTCGAGGTTCAGTAATTTCTGCCTTTCACCCTGCAACATCCGGCTGACCGGTATGCCTGTCCACCGCGAAACAACCTCTGCCACCTGTTCAGCATCCACCTCCTCGTTGACCATGGGTGAATCTTTTTGCATCCCGGAAAGCTTTTCCTTGAAGGTGGTGATATCCCTTTCTGCCTGTGGGATTTTTCCGTACCGGATTTCGGCAACCCTACCCAGGTCGCCGCTTCGGTTGGCCTGGTCGGCTTCGAGCCTGAGCGACTCGATCTCGTTCTTTCGTCCCTGTATCTGCTCCACCAGGTCTTTTTCCGATTTCCATTTCGCCCTCAGCGATTGTTGTTCCTCTTTGAGGTTGGCAATTTCTGTATTGAGGATTTCCAGCCTTTCGGCATCGTTTTCCCTTCGGATAGCCTCCCGTTCGATCTCCATCTGCCTGATCTTTCTTTCAATGATCTCCAGCTCTTCCGGCAGGGAGTTGATCTCGAGCCGCAGCCTGGAAGCCGCTTCGTCGATGAGGTCGATGGCTTTGTCGGGAAGAAACCGTTCGGTAATATACCGCTGTGATAATTCAACAGCCGCCACGATGGCTTCGTCCTTGATCCTTACATGGTGATGGGTTTCATACCGTTCCTTTAATCCCCTCAGGATCGAAATGGCATCTGCAACATCAGGTTCCTGAACCATAACAGGTTGAAAACGGCGCTCCAGCGCCTTATCTTTTTCAAAGTATTTCTGATATTCTTTCAGGGTGGTGGCCCCGATGGCACGCAGTTCGCCCCTCGCCAGCGCAGGTTTAAGGATATTGGCCGCATCCATGGCTCCCTCGCCGCCACCGGCGCCCACCAGGGTATGGATCTCGTCGATAAAGAGGACAATCTCCCCTTCCCCGGCAATCACTTCGCGGATGACGCTTTTCAGACGCTCTTCAAATTCGCCTTTGTACTTGGCTCCGGCGATCAACGATCCCATGTCGAGCGAATAGATTAGCTTGGTTTTCAGATTTTCCGGCACATCGCCGTCAATGATGCGGTGCGCAAGCCCTTCGGCAATGGCGGTCTTCCCAACACCCGGTTCTCCAATCAGGATAGGGTTGTTCTTCGTCCGGCGCGAAAGGATCTGCAGGATACGCCGGATCTCTTCGTCCCTGCCAATCACCGGGTCGAGTTTTCCGGCCCGGGCCAGATCGTTCAGGTTTCTCGCGTATTTATTCAGCGCCTGATAGGTCTCTTCCGCTGTCTGACTGTTGACTGATGACCCTTGTCGCAGTTGCGTTATGGCAGACTGCAACTCTATCTCCGTGACCCCGGCATCCTTCATCAGCCTGGCCACCTGGTCGGAGGTCGACAATATCCCCAGCATCAGGTGTTCGACGGAAACAAACTCATCTTTCATCTTTTTCGAATGATCCGTCGCTTTTTGAAGTGCCGAAGAACACTCCCTCGACATGTAGGGTTCACCGCCGGTAACCCTGGGAAATGACTGCACAATGGCATCCAGCGCACGGCCAAATGTGACCATGTTCACATTCAGTTTTCGCAGCAGATATGGCGCAACATGCTCATCGACGGCCAGTATCCCCTTCATCAGATGGGCAATTTCAATAGCCTGGTGCTCCATCCCCGAGGCTATGGTCTGCGCCTGCCTGACCGATTCCTGCGCTTTAATGGTGAATTGATTAAAGTTCATATGATATTGTTTGATCTCTTTTCAATTTCCGTCAAAACCATTGCCATGAGGGGTCAACTGATTTTTATATGAAAAAATGGCAGTAATTGCAAGGCTTTCCGGTCATTTTGTCTGATGGGTTCGTTTGTATTTGGATAAGTTAAAGTGTGTATCCGCATTTATACTGAAGGACCATTTTCCGACGTTATTTCCTTTCAACGAAGAAATTCTTATTTTTGCCTGATTTTTATTCCCTCCTGAAGCATATCCTGTTCATTATTTTCCTTTTTATGGGAACGCTGCTGTCCGGCCAGGTTTCCGTCACCGTAAAACCTTCCGATACGATCATCTGCTTTCGCGATAGTGTTGCTTTTGAGGCAGTGGTGACGCGTACATTCACCGGTAAATTGTCGTACCGGTGGCAAAAAAACTTTACCGACCTTTCGGGTGCGACCGATTCACTGCTTGTCATCCGGAGAGCAACATTGACGGATGCAGCGCTTTACCGTTGTATCATTCTGGTCGAAGGGCTGGAAGCCGATACGAGCAACGACGCCATCCTGCGGATGCATCCCCGGATGTTTATCGATACACTTTACCGTTATAACCCGCTGGGATGCTATGCCGATTGCAAGGGGCAGTTTAAAGGGTTGGTTTCGGGAGGAACACCGTTTAGTAGTTATCCGCCATATATTTACGAATGGGGAGGTGGCTTTTCGGAGGATACCCTGGTTTTCGGATTGTGCCCGGGGAGTTACCGCTTCCGCGTGACCGATTCGCTTGGCTGCATCCTGGATTCCAGTTATCTTGTCGATGCACTGAAGTCTCCCAAAGTTGATTTTACATTCTCGCCCCGTGATACGGTCTATCTTACCAACCCTGTGGTCACCGTTGCATTCCCCGATTCGATGCTGCGCCATATTACCAACTGGACGTGGGAATTCGGCGACAGCACTTCGGTCGCCAAAATAAATCCTGCAAGCCACGCCTATTCCGGAGCAGGACAAATGATGGTCAAACTCAAATATACCGACCTGAATGGGTGTGATACAGTTTATCAGCACGAACTTACCGTGAAAGTGGCGGAACTGGAAATCCCTAACGTATTTACACCAAACGGGGATTTCCGGAATGATAGATTCGAGATCCGGCTGAAAGGGGAGTCCAAAACCGAGGATTTCCGCCAGGCCTATCTCGGAAATGAATTCCAGGTTTACGACCGTTGGGGCCGGAAAGTATTCAGCAGGGATAATTACAAGAGTGAAGACTGGGACGGCGGAAACCTCTCCGACGGTACTTATTTTTATATTCTCAAGTGCACCAGTTACTGGGGAACAGATGTTTTCCGGGGTGCCGTCACCATCCTCAGGTGACCTGGCTAACCTGAATACCAAATCAGGATTTTTTTTTGGTTTATTCAGAATTTCGTTATATTTACGAAGATTTTTCAAGGTTCAGATATAAGACGACCAGATATATGTCCGATCATTGTTCTTTGAAACCTTGTTGATAGTAGCTTAAAACCGCTGATACCGCAGACCGGGGACACCATATGTGCTTTTTCGATGGACCCCTCATGATGCTGCCATAAGTTCAGCTCTCTTCCGGAAACTATTTAATAGATTTCAACCTGTTTCCTTATTGTTCCTTTTTGTACCACCCTCACGGGTTGGCACCCGGACTTACTTTTTTCCTTTTTAATCAATATAAAAAAAGTAAGTTGCAGAATTATAGAATGTTGTATTCCGGGTCTCAGTGGCAATGTTCAGGTTGAATTATCAATAATAAAAATGGCCGGAAAAACCATTAGTACAAACCAAATCTTTCTAGCATGAAAAAAGTATCATTTATTCTTTTACTGTTCTGTTTGTCGGAAGTTTGTCATTCTCATGGGTTTGCACAGGTACCAGGAAAACATAGGGTTGATCAGGGAACCTTTGTTTTTCTTGAAAACAAAGGGCAGATAGCTGACCAGAACGGCGCTGTCAACCCTGATGTTCTTTTTCTTGCTGAAGTGCCTTTTGGCTCCATTGCCGTAAGAAAGGATGGTTTCAGTTATTCATTTATTAAAATAGCTGCAGGTCACGATGTCAATACGGGTCCGGGGTATAAATCGAAGGAGTACCTGGTTCCGGATGCAGGCGAAGGTATGGATGAACCGCCGGCGATGGAAATTTACCGGGTTGACATGAAGCTGAATGACGCGAACCCGGAACCTGAGGCAGTATGTTCGGAGGAAGCGCCAGACTATAATAATTATTACCTGGCCCACTGCCCCGATGGGATAACAGGGGTGCGAAAATTCGGGACCGTGCGACTCAGCGAGGTGTACGACGGAATTGATTTGGTCATCTACGCCAACCATCAGGGTTTGATCCAATACGATTTCATCCTTAAGCCCGGAGCAGATCCCGGCAGGATAAATTTTGCATTCCATGGGGCGAAAGATATCACTGTTTCGGATGACGGGAATCTGATAATCAACACTCCGTTCGGAAATATTGAACAACAAGCCCCCGTCGCATACCAATTAGATCCGGAGGATCAATATCTCAATTCCAGAGATTACTATTGCCCGGCGGAGGAAGTGGAAAAACCATCAAGCCGGTTTGTGATCAACAGCGATCGATCCGTTTCTTTTTATGTGGCAGGTTACGATCCATCGCGCACCCTGGTCATCGATCCGCCTACCCGTTTATGGGGGACTTACTACGGAGGATCGGCTTACTGGGGCGATTATGGTCGTGCTGTGACAACGGATGGTTCGGGCAATGTTTACATGACCGGCGAGACTGCTTCGACGAATGCCATAGCCACGACCGGGGCGCATCAAACGGTAAATAGCCTGGGAACCAGGGATGCCTTTTTGGTGAAGTTCAACAGCAGTGGCGAACGGCAATGGGGAACCTATTACGGCGGCACCGGTGCAGAGTTGGGTTTATCGGTTGCTGCAGATTCATACGGGAATATTTGTATAGCCGGAAATACGGCTTCCGCTACCTCCATTTCCACTCCGGGAGCGCATCAGGTAGCCTACGGGGGAAGTTATGACGGTTTTCTGGTGAAATTCAATGCTGACGGAGTAAGACAATGGGGCACTTATTATGGTGGCAGTTCAATCGATTATGGAACCAGGATTGCCATAGATCCGCTAGATAATATTTATCTTGTTGGGGAAACAGGATCAGCCAGTGGTATTGCTACTTCGGGGTCCCATCAGTCTGTCCTTCCTGGGCCTCATTATCAGAGTTATCTGGCTAAATTCAATGCCGCTGGTGTGCGGCAATGGGGAACCTATTACGGACATTCATCGGGTATGTCTCAGGGACGGTTTGTACATGCTGATTTGTCGGGAAATATTTACATGGGAGGGACGACCCGGGCAACCAGCGGAATTGCCACAGGCGGTACGCACCAGACTGTCTATGGCGGCGGGCCCTCGGGTTCTGGCTTTGGTGATGCTTTTCTGGTCAGTTTTAATGCAAACGGGGTACGTCAGTGGGGAACCTATTATGGCGGAAGTAATCAGGAAGACGGTTTGTCAGCAACCACTGATGGTTCCGGAAATGTTTACCTGACCGGTTATACAACATCATCCAACGCCATTGCTACAACTAATGCACACCAAACGGCATACGGAGGAAGTACGGATGCGTTTCTGGCGAAATTTTCCAATACCGGGATTCGTCAATGGGGAACCTATTTTGGAGGCAGCGGGATGGAAAATAGTTGGGATGTCCGCTCCGACGGAATGGATAATGTCTTTATCACGGGTGAAACCGCTTCTCTTACAGGTATTTCCACTGCAGGATCACACCAACCCGTATATGGCGGTGGTTATAACGAGGCTTATCTGGCCCAGTTCAGTAATACCGGTGAACATTTGTGGGGGAGCTATTACGGAGGAAACGGAGAGGATTACGGAAAGGGAATAACAATTCACGCTCCCAATAATTTGTATTTAGTGGGCAATACAGGGTCGAATGAATCCATTTCAACCCCGGGGGCACATCAGCCGAACCGTGGAGGGTATGATGATGCCTTTCTCGTAAAGTTCGAGCTTGATAACATCCCAACGATTCCTGAACAACTGCTCCTCAACAACCAAACCTTTTCCAGCGGCAACCATAACTGCATGGGAGCTGTGCAATTCATTGAGGTTGGCAATACCACCATTCAAAACGGCGCTTACCTCGGGCTGACTGCCGGTAGCTACATCAGCCTTCTTCCGGGTACCATTGTTCAGAGCGGCGCCAGGCTTCTGGCATGGATCGATACCGACAGCAGTTACTGTGATGCCGTCCTTCCGGCAAATGTCATCAGCAGTCTGACCATCGGGGATAGTCAGGAGAGATGTTTCCCGGCCACAGAAACCGTCATCACCACCAATTTTGAAATACAACCGGGCGGGGCTGCAACCCTGGTCGCCGGGCAAAATGTAAAATTACTCGCCGGAACCCATGCCATGTCGGGTGGTTATCTCCGTGCATGGATCGATCCGGCAGGAAATTATTGTAATCAGCCTGCTACCTCCATCCCATCGGCCATTGAAACAGAAATCAACCGGAGCAATTTCCCATCCGGGTTATCGTCATCCGACGGTCCCCGCATCCGCCCAAACCCTACCGATGGCTCTTTCCTGATAGAATTCATTCATTCCGGCTGCAGCACAGAGATTGAAATTTTTAATATGATGGGGGCGATGGTGATGCAGAAAGAGATTTACACTGCACCGGCAGTGGGGTTCGATCTGAGTAACTCTCCAAAGGGATTGTATGTTGTACGGATCAGGGAGGGTGATAAAATGCACATCAGGAAACTGGTAAGGCGATGATAAACGCTGAAGCTGCTGATCTTTCGAAAATGAGACAATATTCATTTATGCCATAGTCAAGTCCTATTATTCACTAAAATAAAATATCCATGAAAAAAGAAGCACTTGCTTTCCGCGCCCAATGGCTGGCATTACCATTGCTGCTATTCCTGGCGGTGAACTGTAAAAAAGATAAAAGTAATGATCCTCCTCCCGGGCCCGTTGTTGTTCAGGAGACAATCCTGGAGACGGCCAGCGCCGTTATCGGTTCACAGGGGGGAAATGTACAACTGAGCGAC
>CAYLVY010000017.1:0-13646 GCA_964387205.1 uncultured Draconibacterium sp. | reverse complement strand
CAAAGTTCCTGCCGGAACGCTGTCGGCCGATGCAACCGTTGATTTCAGTAAAATCGGCAACGAGAAGATATTTGGCAGCCCTGAACGTTCAGCGTATAATGTCAGCGGATTGCCTAAAGGGGTCAGGGTATCCTATGAGTTTACCTGTCCGGCCGGTAAAGATCCTGACTTTGTCGGAGTATTCAACTACGATCCCAAGAGCCTGGAAGGAACCAGCGTCGATTTTGAATATGACCAGACAAACGGATTGATCACGGTTGACGGCTACAGTACCCTGAAAAGCATGAATGATGATGCTGATTACAGCAGGTGGATCGTGGAATGGGGCGATAAACAGGACTTCGGTGACAAAACCAAGCTGATCCCCATGCCATTCTACATGCAGGAAGGAGGATCGTGCTGGGCAGCCGGCAGTCTCATGTTATCCAACAGCTACACCACGGGTTACGGAGAAACTTCATATACAATCCCTCATTACCTTAAAGCGATGCAGATCGGCAGGGATGATGGCATCGGAATGTGGGATTTCATGAAAAACCTCTACTATAAATTTCACTCGTTGTCCAATGGTGCCGGGGCAACCACAAAATCGTACTGGATTACCAACAACCTGCTGAAGGACATCATCAAGAGCCTCGACAACGACCGCCCCGTGGTGCTGATGGTAACCCCCATCAGCCATGTGGTGTTGGTGGTAGGATACAGGACCTATATGAACGCTAGCGGGTATGACCAGCATGAACTGATCATTCACGACAGTAAGGCACAAAATCCGGTCAACGCGGATGAAGGGACCATGTACACCTATCGCAAATGGGACTGGTTCCTGCGCAACAAGTTTCCGACTGCAACCTTATGGGCTATGTATCCCGATGTTCCGGTGCATAACGGCCGGTCGCTGCAGACCATCGGGTTTCCCGAATTTCCCGGGGCCGACCAGAAAGTAGAGTTTACCTATGACCAGAACAACAAACGGATCCTGCTGCACTGGGACCATGAAAAACCAGATGGTTACAAATGGGTCATGCCCAATGCCATGGAAATCGATTCCGTCCCGGCCACGGTGAAGAAACTTAATCTCAAACTGCAACTGTTCAATGCCGATCTCGACAACTCCGCAGAATGTGAACTGAGAATAAGTTTATTTAACGAGAAGAAAAATGTCAGCACCTATTACAAAAAGTTTCCTGTGACCATTGGTACGGATAAACGGCCTGTCTATAAGAATTACGAAATTCCAGCAAAAGAGTGGCTCAAGTCATTTGGGGATACCACCCTGATTGACTACAGCCTGCAATGCAATTTATACGATGGCTGGGGTGAGTACCTTGACGGCTGGCAGGCAAAATTCAGGGTGAAAGGAGCCTTCTGCCCGCTGAACGGGAAGTGGGATGTAACTTACAGCATTGATGATGTAGTAACAGGGGAGCATGTCTGGGAAATAGAGATTATTGAGGACTCAGGACAAATAAGTATAGACGGTTCCCCACCGATGCCCATTACCAATTTCGTTCTAAACGGGGAGAATTTTAGTTATGATTTTGACGATGACCTCTATGAAGGTACCATGGGGTCGGACAATGATACATTCAACAGTTATATGTTATGGAACAATGTAAGAACTGATTTTAAGGGGGTTAGAATACAATAACAGGGATATCCGGGCGTGATGGTTTTTCATGCCATGGGTCCCGTCGGGTACTTTTATTACTTAAGCAACCATTTCAGATAGAAGAGCGGACGGGTGAGTGCCGTGCGTGTCTCTTCACGGGTATACATCTGTGATAACAGACCACGCAGGTCGCTGTTGGCAGATGCTTTCTTTACCACCAGGTTAATCAAACCGGGAAAGGCTGCCAACCGTTGCATGGATCCCATGATCCGGAATTCATTGCTGAAACGCACATCGGTTTTTTCCTGGTACATGGAGAGCGCCCTGGCGGAGAAGTCATTACTGCGATGGCAATCTGTAATGACGGATACTGCTGACTCCGCGCTGCCCATCGCATTTCCGATGCCCTCTCCGCTGAAAGGGTCCACCATGAACCCGGCATCGCCCAGCAGGAGGAAACGGTCGCCGTATCTCTTCAATGGCATGGTAGCCATGGACAGGCTGTGCGCTTCGGCTTTTCCTACAGGTACCGCTCTTTCGAACCTGGCACGCAACAGGGGGTCTGATGCGATCAGCTCCCTGAAATGGCTGATCAGGTTCATCCTCTCCCGGATCACTTTGGATTTCAGTATGCCTATCCCCACATTGGAAATTCCGCCGGGGCCGGGAAAGATCCAGAGATATCCGGGGAGCAGCGAACGCAGAAAATGCAGCTCAATGCAGTCATTGCCGTCGGGATAAGCAATCCCTGAATAGTACCGCCGGATGCCGAGGCAGATATGGTTTGGGTCAATCGTAGTGGCAGTGAGGCTTTTACGAACGATGGAGCTGACCCCGTCGGCCCCGGCAACGAGTTGCGCCGACAGCGTGCCTGCGTTGGTGTGGACTATCATTCGTCCGGGTTCACGAACAACCTGATCCGCTGCAACCCCTTCAAGAAAATCAGTATCCTTGGCGTTGTGGAGGTATCCGGCCATGAAGTTGTCAAACAGTTCGCGCCGGCAGACATAACCAGGGGCCACTGCAGGGGAACGATCATTAACCGGGAAAGGAACCGTGACCATCTGCCTTCGGGGTGAATAAAAGCGGATGCCTGAGGAGGGATGCTTTTCCACGTTGTTCAGAAAATCTTCAAAGATGCCCCCCGGAATCCTTTTCAGCACATTGATCACCTTCCCTCCCAGGGCATCGCCACAGACCTTTGCCCTGGGGAACCGGTCTTTGTCAAGGATAGCCGTTTTTACACCCTTTCCTGCAAGGTGCAATGCCAGGGTAACGCCGGCAGGGCCTGCGCCAATGATGATCACATCGTAGTCGGTATTCGGTTTCATTTCGTTTGTTAAAGCCGAATTATCAGTGTTCGTGTATCCCGGCTTTTTTTGCAAATTTGCACAAAGTTTCCCGATGAGAAAAGAAGAACGTTTTCGTAATGTCCTGACTTATTTTCAGGAGCATATTCCCGATGCCTCCACAGAGTTGGAATATCACGATGGATATCAACTGGTGGTTGCCGTCATCCTTTCCGCCCAGTGCACCGATAAACGGGTGAACATGATCACGCCTGAGTTTTACAGGCGTTATCCGACCGCCGGCCACCTGGCTGCAGCATCGGCGGAGGAGGTATTTGATCTGGTAAAGAGCTGTTCCTATCCCAATAATAAAACGAAAAACCTCATTGGTATGGCGCAGGCGGTGATGGAACGCTTCCATGGCACGCTGCCGGAAGAGGTGGAGCAATTGATGACCATTCCCGGCATCGGAAGAAAGACAGCCAATGTCATCGCTTCGGTATTGTACCGTAAACCGGCGCTGGCCGTGGATACGCATGTCTTTCGTGTCTCGGCCAGGATCGGGCTGACCACCGGGGCGAAAAACCCGCTACAGACGGAAACACAGTTGTACCGCTACATTCCCGAAAATCTCCGGGCCATAGCCCACCACTGGCTTATCCTGCACGGCCGGTATGTATGCACCGCCCGGAACCCGATATGCGGAGAGTGCGGAATATCAGCGTGGTGCCGCTATTTCCTGACGAAAAAACCAGCCCGCAGTTGTTAATAACTCCATGCCCGCATGCAGGAAAGGTGTCCCGGAATTGGTTAATTTTGTGCACGCAAGAAAAAGTAAACACATTCCCAATGACTTCATTAAGACCAGGCGATCACGCGCCTCATTTTGAATCGACCGATCAGCATGGAAATCGGGTGTCGTTATCAGATTTCAGGGGATCCCGGGTGATCCTCTATTTTTATCCCAAGGATGATACTCCCGGATGTACGGCCGAAGCCTGCAATCTGCGGGATAACTATCAGATATTGATGGAAAAAGGGTTTAAGATCATCGGAGTGAGCCCCGATGACGAGCAATCCCATAAAAAATTTTCGGGAAAATATGCATTACCTTTTCCCCTTCTGCCCGATAAAACGAAAAAGATACTGAAGGATTACGATGCATGGGGAGTGAAGAAGATGTACGGCAGGGAATATGAGGGAGTATTGCGGATGACTTTCATCCTGGATGAAGAGGGTAAGATCGTGCATGTTTTCGAAAAAGTGGATACAAAGAACCATACAGCACAGATCCTGAAGGTATTCGGAGAAAATTAACCAAGAAAACGGAGGAACCATTCCATGGCAAATGAAGTGAACAAAGAAAAAGTAAAAGCCTTACAACTCACGCTGGATAAATTGGAAAAGACCTTTGGCAAAGGCACCATCATGAGGCTCGGCGACAGTGCCATTGAGGCAGTGGAGGTTATACCAACAGGATCGATCGGGCTCAACGCTGCACTGGGGATCGGTGGGTATCCCAAAGGCCGGGTCATTGAGATCTATGGCCCTGAATCATCGGGAAAAACCACCCTGGCACTGCATGCCATCGCCGAATCTCAGAAAATCGGGGGCATCGCCGCCTTTATCGACGCCGAGCATGCCTTTGACCGGTTCTACGCCCAAAAACTGGGTATCGATGTGGAAAACCTGCTGGTCTCCCAGCCCGACAGCGGTGAACAGGCGCTGGAAATCACCGAAAACCTGATCCGGTCCGGGGCCATCGACATCATTGTCATCGACTCGGTGGCCGCCCTGACCCCGAAAAGCGAAATCGAAGGAGAGATGGGCGATTCCAAGGTCGGATTGCAGGCAAGACTGATGTCGCAGGCACTTCGGAAACTAACGGCTACCATCAGCAAAACGGCAACCTGCTGCATTTTTATCAACCAGTTGAGGGAGAAGATCGGGATCATGTTCGGCAATCCGGAAACTACTACCGGCGGGAATGCACTCAAATTTTACGCCTCCGTCCGACTGGATATCCGCAAGCAAACCCAGATCAAGGAAGGGGAAGATATCGTCGGTAACCGCGTTAAAGTGAAGGTGGTAAAAAACAAGGTTGCCCCCCCGTTCCGCAAAGCGGAATTTGACATAGTTTTTGGGGAAGGTATTTCACGTAACTTCGAAATCATTGACCTGGCGACTGAGCTGAACATCATAAAGAAAAGCGGCTCATGGTTCAGTTATGGCGATACCAAGCTTGGACAGGGTCGGGATGCGGTAAAAAAGATTCTTGCGGATAACCAGGAACTCGCGGATGAACTTGAAATGAAAATCAGGGAAATGATCACCAACCAGCATCCTCAATGAGCAGAATCTTTTTCACGATATGGGTAACCGGGATCCTCTTTCTGGCCTCCTGCGGAGGAGGCAGGGAGCGGAGCGGCCAGGGTCCTGACGCGGATTCGGCCACCCGTGGAATGGCAGAACTCAATGCCCGGATCGCCTCTGAACCCGGAAATGCCGAATTATTGCACCAACGTGCCAGGCTGTTCATGTCCGGAAACGATTTCAACAAAGCATTACAGGACATCCACCAGGCAGTCTCCATCGACAGTAAAAACTCCACTTACCTCGTTACCCTGTCTGATATATACCTCTTTACGGGCCAGCCGGATAACAGCAAAGAGACACTGGTCAGGGCAGTGGAGGTTAATGCCAAAGATGTTGACGCGAGGCTCAAACTGGCCAAATTGTACCTGATCATGCAGGATTATACTAATTGTTTCACTACTGTGAAGGATCTGCTGGCCATCGATCCCTCCAATTCCGGCGCCTATTACACCCGTGCGATCGCGTTGCTGGAGAAGGGTGATACCATTCCTGCAGTGAATGACCTGAAGAAGTCGGTGGAAAGCAATCAGGAGTATTATGAAGCCTATGTGCAACTTGGTGAATTATATGCCATTAAGAAGGACAGGCTCGCCGAGTTGTACCTGAAGAATGCATTGAACATTCGTCCGGACAGCAGGGAAGCCCTGTACATGCTTGGAATGTTTTATCAGGAAACCCGGAACCTGGAGCAGGCGCTGATGGTTTACCGGAACCTTTCGGAAATCGATACTTCATTCCGCGAAGCTCCGTATAATATGGGATACATCCACTTGGTTTATAAAAAGGATTTCGGCAGGGCAATTGACCTCTTTTCGGAATCGATCCGGCGCGATCCGCATTACTATAAAGCATACTATAACAGGGGATTTGCCTATGAACTGAACGGGCAGTTCGGAAAAGCCAGGGAAGATTATGAGAAAACCCTGAAACTGGAGGTAAATTACGGCAAAGCCATAGAGGCATTGAACAGGCTCGACCGGTTAAACGTCAGGTAAGCTCCGTCTTTATCTGAATTAACTCCGCCAGCAGCAACCTAGACTTTGCTTCCAGATCAGCCAGGGTTGTTTCCAGACCATTGGCAACTCTATTCTTTGCCATTTCATCGAGACGTTTCGCCAGTTCAACGGTATCCGGATCCATGAAATTGGCAATAACGCCTTTTAAACTATGTGCATTAAACTTCAGTTTGTCAAAATTCTGAACCGAAACGTCATCCTTTAGGTTACGAAATCGTTCTTCAAATTCATTGATGAAGATGTCAATAATTTCAATGACAATCTCTTTGTCGAAGTACTGGAAGTTTTGGTTGAATTCCTTTCGGTTGATCATAAGAAAAAATTTGATGCAAAAATAACAGAATTTGGCGCATAGTTCAGAAACCAGTTGTTTCTTCGGCGGATGTTTTAAATATTATCGTATGAATAACGGTATGGGCGCTCAGCATTCGGAAGCCGTAACGGGTTGCGAACAATTTCCGGCATTCCTCCACGGCATTCTCCCTGAAAGGGCGAAGCGGGTTCTGATAAAGGATAAGAAAATCTTTCAGGTCCTGGTAGGTGTCGGTAAAACATTCGGCCATGCTGCCTTTAACGGGGTCATGGTGGCTGGGCTCCTGCAAATCAATGAAATAGAATTCGTCCAGCAGGCCGAATTTGTTCCGCATGACATTGAACATATCCTCCCACTGCTGCTCTGTGACATAATGCTCGATGGCATCCTCATCGGTTACCTGAACCTCCGGCAGGAGGGCGCTTTTCAGGTATATCAGGGGTACAATTTTCTGCAAAAATTGCAGAAGAACTTCGGTTTCATATTCTTCTGCCTTTTCAAGAAACTTACAGTATTCATTGGCCACGGTTACCATTTCCAGGACTTTCCGGGAGTCCACCGGATCCTGTACCTCCGGGCCGGAGGTTTCGCCCTTCATCATTTTATCCATAGTTTGAACCCAAAAAATTTAACACAGGCAGCACGGGTCTGCAAATCAGGAAGGCCATTAATACATGCCTTTCAAGCCAGTTGCAAAGAGGCTATTATTCCCTGTATCCTTTTTTCCAGCAGCCTGTCGGTCATTTCAAACTGATCAGCCCGCTCCGGTTTTTCCCTGACTCCGAAATAGTATTTTATTTTTGGTTCGGTTCCCGATGGCCGGACGCTGACCATGCTGCCATCCTCCAGTACAAACTGCAAAACATTGGATTCCGGCAGGTCCAGCACTGTTTCGGTCCCGCTCCGGATATCCTTTTCCCGGAGCAGCAGGTAATCCTTAATGACAACCACTTTAGAGCCGTTGATCTCTTTCGGAGGTGAATTCCGGTAATTTACCATCAGTTGCTGGATCTCTTCCGCACCGGACTTACCTTTTCGGGTAACCGAGATCAGCCCTTCCTTATAATATCCAAACTGCAGGTAGATCTCCATAAGGAGGTCATACAGCGATTTGCCCTGGTCGGCCATCCACGCCGCAGCTTCCGCAATGGCGGCGCAAGCTGAGACAGCATCCTTGTCCCTTACAAAATCCCCGATCAGATACCCATAACTCTCTTCACCGCCGATGATATAGGTTTTTTTCTGCTCATTTCTTCTGATGACGTCGGCAATATGTTTAAACCCTGTCAGGCATTCATAATATTCAACCCCGAACCCTGCTGCCATCTCCCGCAGCAGTTGCGTCGTGACAATGGTCGAAACAATGTATTCACGGCCACAGATCCTGCCGGATTTTTTCCAGTGATGCAATACATAATAGAATAGCAGCGCAGCAGTCTGATTCCCGTTAAGCAGTATCATCCCGCCTTTCGGATCACGGATGGCAATGCCGACACGATCGGCGTCGGGATCAGTGGCCATTACCAGATCGGCGCCGATGGATTCCGCAAGCCGGATTCCCATGTCCAATGCATTTTTTTCTTCCGGATTCGGTGAATGGACGGTAGGAAAATTCCCGTCAGGAACCATCTGCTCTGCAACAGTATGGATATGTTCAAACCCCAGACGCGAAAGGATCTCCGGAACGAGTACCTGTCCGCAGCCGTGCAGTGGTGTGTAAACGATCTTCAGCTCTTTCTGACGGCGGATCACCCCGGGATCAAGGACCAGTGAGGCCACCCGTGCCAGATAGGCTTCGTCCAGCTCTTTCCCGATCATGATGATATTTTCTTCGTTTCCCTGCCACCTGACCTCTGAGACCGAGGTGATTTTCTGAACCTCTGTGATCACATTGACATCATGCGGGGCGACCATCTGGGCTCCGTCGTCCCAGTATGCTTTGTAACCATTGTACTCTTTGGGGTTGTGTGAGGCAGTCACCATCACACCGCTCTGGCAGCCGAGATGCCTGATGGCAAATGAAAGTTCCGGTGTGGGCCGCATATCATCAAACATAAAGACCCTGATGCCGTTAGCCGACATCACTTCGGCCACGATCCGGGCAAAATAACGGCTATTGTTCCGACTGTCATGTGAAACCACGAATTGTAACGGGTTTAAATCAGGGAACATCATTTTCAAATAGTTGGCCAAACCTTGCGTGGCCATGCCGACAGTATATTTATTCATTCGGTTGGTGCCCACACCCATAATCCCGCGCAATCCACCGGTTCCGAATTCCAGATCGCGATAAAAGGAATCAGTTAGTTCGGTCGGGTTATGCTCAATAAGGTTACGCACAGCCATCCGGGTCTCTTCATCAAAAGCATCACCCAGCCAGGCTTTGGCTCGTTCCAGGATTCCGGTATCAATCATAGTTCACAGTTTTCTTTCGTTTTTTGTATTATGACGGATCAGCTTGTGTCCCGCTGATCCTTTCCAGACAATATTTTACACTTTCCCGCCAGTAAGGAATTTCAATTCCGAACCTCTTTTTAATGGCGGACTTATCCAGTACACTGTACCACGGTCTGGGTGCAGGGAGAGGGTATTCGGCGGTCGTAATGGGATGTACCCTGCATTGGATTCCGGTTAATTCAATGATGGCCATGGCAAAGTCGTACCAGCTTGCAACCCCTTCGTTGGAATAATGATACAGTGAAACACCATGAAGATCTTTGTTTTCAGCGATGATCGTCAGGATCGCCCGGGCCAGGTCGCCTGCATAAGTAGGTGTTCCGGTCTGGTCGGCGACTACCTTCAGCATTCCACGTTCTTGACCGTACTTTATGATGGTTTTCACGAAGTTGTGCCCAAATTCTGAATATAACCACGATGTCCTGATTATGAGTGCCCTGTTTGCATGGTGCCGGACTGCTTCCTCTCCTGCGAGTTTGCTCTTCGCGTATATACCGTTGGGTGCGGTAGGATCTGATTCGGTATATGGTTTGCAGGCGGTGCCGCTGAAAACATAATCGGTGGAGACATGGATCAGGAGGCAGTTGGTGGCGGCGGCAACCCGTGCCAGGTTTCCGGCAGCACCTGTATTGACCAGAAAGGCCGTATCCGGCTCCTGTTCAGCTTTGTCAACAGCAGTGTAGGCAGCACAGTTGAGGATGCAGTCGATCCCGTTATCCTTAACTATGGTGGCAACGGTTTGTTCGTTGGTTATATCTAATTCATCAATATCGGTAAAGAGGAACTGCAGTACAGGATATAAAGGTGCGAGTTGCCTGATTTCCTTTCCGAGTTGTCCGTTAGCGCCCGTCACAAGAATCATGGAGTAGTGTTTAAAGTCAGACAATCGTTTTAAAATAGTCAATGGTCTTCTTCAGCCCCTCTTCCAGCATGATATGGGGTTCCCAGCCAAGTTCCTTTTTTGCCAGATCGATATTGGGCTGTCGCTGGGTCGGATCATCGGCCGGGAGCGGCATATAGACGATTTTCGATCCGGAGCCGGTAAGTGATATTACTTTGTGCGCCAGTTCCAGCATGGTAAACTCATTCGGATTTCCTATATTGACCGGGCCGGTGAATTCATCACGGGAATTCATTAATCGTATCATACCTTCCAGAAGATCATCCACGTAACAAAAGCTTCTCGACTGAGTGCCATCGCCGTAAATAGTAATATCCTCACCTTTCAACGCCTGGACGATAAAGTTGGAAACTACCCTGCCATCATTGGGGTGCATCCTGGGGCCATAGGTATTGAATATCCGCATGATCTTGATTCTCACATTGTTTTGATGATGGTAGTTGATGAACAATGTTTCCGCGATCCGTTTACCTTCATCATAACAGGACCTTACCCCGATAGGGTTGACATGTCCCCAATAGGTCTCCACCTGCGGATGGATCTCCGGGTCGCCATAAACTTCGCTGGTAGATGCCTGCAGTATCTTTGCCTTGATTCGTTTGGCCAGTCCCAGCATATTGATGGCCCCCATCACGGAAGTCTTTACCGTCTTGATCGCGTTGTACTGATAATGGATAGGGGAGGCAGGGCAGGCCAGGTTGTATATTTCGTCCACCTCAATATAGAAGGGCATGGTGACATCATGGCGGATCAGTTCGAAGTAAGGGTTTCCCAGCAAATGGACCACGTTTCGCTTCTGACCGGTAAAATAGTTATCGATGCATACCACCTCGTTTCCTTCTTTCAAAAGTCTTTCACAGAGATGGCTGCCGAGGAAACCGGCGCCTCCGGTAACCAGGATTTTCTTGCGGATCATGGAAGCCTACCGGGTTGAGTCAACTCCGATGCAGTAATAGGTGAATCCTTTACGCTTCATCTCTGCTACATCATAGATGTTTCTTCCGTCGAAAACCAGCAGGTTTTTAAGAAGTTTCTTGATGATATTGAAATTGGGGAATTTGAATTCGCTCCATTCAGTGACCAGCATCAGGCAGTCGGCATCGATGAGTGCGTCATACTGATCGGGGGCATAGTAGATGGTGTCTCCCAAAATTCTTTTCGCTTCATGCATGGCCACGGGATCATAGGCTTTCACCCTGACACCAGCTTCGAGCAGTCTTTGAATCATGACCAATGATGGGGCTTCCCGCATATCATCGGTCTGAGGTTTGAAGGATAGCCCCCACAGTGCGACGGTTTTGCCTTTGACATTGCCATTGAAGTGTTTGACAAATTTATGGAACAGTACCGCTTTCTGATCGTCATTGACCGCTTCAACGGCCTTGAGGATACGGAGGTTGTACTTGTATTCATCGGCAGTGTGGATAATGGCTTTGACATCTTTCGGGAAACAGGAACCGCCATAACCAACACCGGGGTAGATGAATTTATTTCCGATGCGGCTGTCGGAGCCAATGCCCCTGCGTACCATGTTAATATCAGCGCCGACGATTTCACACAGGTTGGCGATGTCGTTCATGAAGCTGATTTTGGTGGCAAGCATGGAGTTGGCGGCATATTTGGTCATTTCGGCCGAAGTGATGTCCATGAAAATAACGGGATGGCCGTTCAGCGTAAAGGGCTTGTAGAGCGCTTTCATAAGTTCTTCAGCGCGGGCGGAGTCACAACCCACCACGATGCGGTCCGGTTTCAGAAAGTCATCAATAGCGGCTCCTTCTTTCAGGAACTCAGGATTGGAGGCGACATCGAATTCAATGCTCACCCCGCGTCTATCCAACTCCTCCCTTACCGCATTCCGGACCTTTTCGGCAGTCCCGACAGGCACTGTACTCTTGGTGACGATCAGCAGGTAGTCTTTCATGTGTTTTCCGCAGTCGCGGGCAACACTGAGGACATACTGCAGGTCGGCGCTCCCGTCTTCATCAGGCGGTGTTCCGACTGCGCTGAAAATCACTTCACAGCCATCCAGGGCTTCGGCAATGCTGGTGGTGAATTTCAGACGGTCTTTTTTCATGTTACGGTGAACCATCTCCTCCAGGCCTGGTTCATATATGGGAATGATCCCCTGTTTCAGGCCATCGATCTTTTTCTGGTCAATATCGACGCATACGACTTCGATACCCACTTCGGCAAAGCAGGTGCCGGTGACAAGACCGACATACCCCGAACCAACGATTGCTACTTTCATTTTGTGGTTGATTAAGTTTAATTGGCTATGATTTGATTCTTTTGACCGTCAAAAATAGAAAATAATTGTCCAAAAGTACAGTTTGGAGCAAATAAATATTGGAGTTCGCTTTTACCGGAAGGTCAAGGGAGGTTCAGTCGGGTCTGAATGGCCTGTATGTCGTTGCGCAATTGCTTTACAGTCTCCACCAGTTGGTTCTGTTCCGTCTGAGGATTGTCCGGCAGAATGGGACTGATATAGTGGACAAATTGCCAGATTTCCCGGATATGGTTCACCTGAATATCATACGGTTCGTACCGGGGGTTCAGGGAGTGCAGGGTGAGTGTTCCTTCCTGTTTGATCTTATTTTCGACAATTTTAAAGACGATCCCTTCTTCCAGGGTAAGGATGATATAGGCTTCCCGGTCGCGGATAAAATTCCAGTCCTGGACAAATACCCCGGTTACCCAAGCCCCATGCGGGATAGGAAGCATCGAGTCACCGCTGATCTGGAAGGTGCGGTATTTTTTGTCTTTGGACAGAAACGGCAGACGAAAGGCGGGGAGGATCCGGATGTACTCAGGATCGGCAAATCCACCGGTATAACCGGCTTTGGCTTTTTCCGACACCAGTTCGATATTCTCCTCATTGTCGGAACCAATAGTAGTAGCCAGTATCCGCAGGTTCGATCCTTTGATGAAAACATCATACCCTCGTTCCAGTTGACGCATCTGGCTCTCGGGCAAATCGGCCAGGTTGACCCTGATCATCGTGTCGATAGCTACGTTGAAATAATTCGAGAAGGTGACCAGCGTGTCGAATCCGGGCTGGGCGATGTTGTTTTCATATCCGCTCAGGGTGGAGCGCTTCATGTTCAGGATGCCGGCCACGTCATCCTGTGTCCGTCCGCGGCGTTTTCGTAAGAATTTGATGTTGCTGCTGAAAAACATATTTGACAGGATTAAGAAAAATGATTATATTGTAGTCGCAAAAATGATTAAAAAGCTGTCAAAGATAATTAAAAAAATCAAAAACCAACCATGTTGCGTCATATTCTTCATCTGGATCTTGATACTTTTTTTGTTTCGGTCGAACGCCTGATCCGGCCGGAATTGCATGGGAAGCCTGTGATCATTGGAGGTACCTCCGACCGCGGGGTGGTGGCCAGTTGCAGCTATGAGGCACGAAAGTTCGGGGTACATTCGGCCATGCCGATGAAGCTGGCGCGCACCCTGTGCGGGGATGCGGTGCTGGTACGGGGCGATATGGAACTTTACTCGAAATATTCAGGGATGGTCACGGATATCATTGCCGAAAAGGCACCGTTATATGAGAAGGCCTCCATTGATGAACATTATCTGGATGTAACGGGGATGGACCGTTTTTTTGGCCTGCAAAAATGGACCCATGAGTTGCGGGAACGGATTATCCGGAATACTGGGCTGCCGATCTCCT
>CAYLVY010000016.1:15981-42388 GCA_964387205.1 uncultured Draconibacterium sp. | reverse complement strand
GTTGATGGGGGTCAGATCGGTAATGTTGCGCCTGCCCGACAAATCGATCGAGGTGGAGTTCACAATCTGGTTCAGAAATTGGTAAAATTCCGATCCCATAATGGCTGTTGGTTTACCACCTACTATCGCCAGGGAGTCATTGAAACTCTCGATCTTTGACATCGGAAGGGTGCCTTCCAGTTTCAACTCATCACCGAGGATACTTTTCCAGTCAGGCGACAGGGCATTCCACCAGTTGCGCAGCTCCTCCTTCTCATTGAGTTTGGTGGTGTAAACGCTTACAATTTTGAGTTGTTGTCTGATACTGTCATAGTTGATCTCGATGTACCTGACTTTGTTTGAATTAATGGAATCGCCGCCAATGGTCAGGGCCCGAAGGTTTCGGTTGGCCGTTACCTTGAAATAGCTCCGCCCTTCAGCAGTAGTTTCCAGGGCTATATCCTGGACGGTATACTGAAACCTGGCACCTTTGAAAAAGAAATCGACATCGCTGAGATAGGCAGGCATATCTTTGTAAAGTGGTACGAGTCTCTCCTCATCAAGGTCATCTTCCACCTGCACCTTTTCATTCCAACACCATTTCAGGTAACTCGCCGTGATAATGGTTTGCATATCACTGACATCGTTTCTTTTATCACCAAGAAAATTGAGCGAGCTTTCAAAAAAGCGGATGAGCGGGATAATCTGTAACCTGAATGTGTCGGCTTTGGCCGGATCTATTGTCCCTGCGACAGGTTCCTCAGCGGGTTTGTTTTTTTCGCCGGCCGGGCTCTTTCCTGCCGGTGGTTTTGTGGTGTTTTTTTTCTGTGGTTCACCTTTTTTAACAGTGGCACCTTGTTTTTTCTGGGGTGTGGTGGTGCTTTTTTTCTGGGCTTCCGCCAGGGGGGCGGTCAGCAGCATAAGCACGAGAAGAATCCAGGCCGGGTATTTCATGATCATCAGGGATTAAGGTGGGTATAGTTGCGGAGAAGAGCTTTTTTCTCCTCATCTTTCAGTCTTAACATGTTGGATATGAGCCATCCGGCATTATTCTCTTTTCGGTTGAAATATGAAATTTCAAAATACCAGCCCGGAACCTGAAAAATGTGGAATTTGACGTTGTTGACGGTATTGAAACTCAGGTTTCCGTTTTTCATTTCCATCACGAAGAGTGCCGTCATGTCAGGCCGGTAACCGTTTTCGAAATAATAGTCGAGATTGTCCGGTTCACGAAAAGCTTTATGGAGGTTCATGAAATCGAGTTCGTGGCTCATGGGGTGAATGAAATATTTCAGGTTGACCGTATCGCCCAGATGGGTAAACCATTGTTCGAACCGGTCGAAATAGACTTTGGAAATCCCCCATTTGTATCCGTCTTTCTGTTTGGCGATCCTCAGATAGATCAACAGGTTGACTTTTTCCCTTTTATAGGTGAATGTGCAGGATGCTTCGGCAAACCAGCCGGGGGAATAGAAGTCGAGAAGCACCGGTTTTTTCTTGTTCAGGACATCCTCGGTAAAAACAAATTTCAGATCATCGCTGATCAGGGGACTGTTGTGATCGAACAGGATACCGAGATATTTTTTTCGGGCCTTGGTGTCGTGGTAACCGGCGTCACCAGGGTAGAGTCGTTTACCTGTAACGGTTTCCTCCCCGTTAAATCTCAGGAAGAACTGGTTTACCTGTTTGGTCTGGGCATAAAACATCGACTCATCGCCCATCAGGGTACCGATAGAGCCCTGGGAAAACCCTGCCAGGGGCAACAGCATGGCGAGGGTTGCAATGATCTTTCTCATCAGTTTGGTCTTTGGTTCGCTTGTAACAGAAAGAAGGCGCAAAGCATCGAAAAGCCCTGCACCTTCTCTCCGGGTCCGGATGGGTTTTATTTGGTTTCCTTCACCCTTATATCACCCAGCATGACATCCCAGAAGCCGATCAGACGGCCCCCGATTTGGGTCTCCTTCCGTTTGACATATACAGTGATGTCCTTTTTCGTAGTATCTTCGTACACCAGTCCCTTTTCCCGGCTGAAACCCTGAAAACGCTGGTAGATCGTGATAACCCCCACATAGGTGCCATCGGGTTGCCTGACCAGGTCACTGACATACTGTATTTTATACCAGTCGATCTTGACCTTGCTGTAGTTTAGCTGCATCAGACGGTCGAAGTATTCACGAACCCTGTAGTAGTTTATATCGGGGCTGCGTTTGGTCGATACTCCAATCTCGCTGTTCTCCATGAAAAGTTCCACGGCCCTTTCGATCACCCGCTGGGCATCGCTCCAGGGAGTGTCTTTATCTCCGATAATGCTGATATATTTGCTGAGATCACGCACTTTTTCCAGTGCGAGACTGTCGATGGCCTGTTTACGCTGGGGGGAGAGGTTATCCTGGGCGGCAACCGGTCCGGCAGTGGCAAACAATGCTGCCATCATGGCAATAATGATCACTCTGTTCATAGTTCCTTCTTTATTTCTTGATTAAATCGAGTCCTTTGATTTTCCCGGTATCATCCGTTATGATGGCATCGATGTTGTTCCGGTTGGCTTTGGTGTCTTTGAGCAGATATAGATACCGGCGGATGGTGGTTGGTTTGTCATAATCTACAATGGAGCCCTCCCTGCTGATGATGATAAGTACCGGAGCATCTTCGGAAGTAAAGAGTTTCAGGGTCTTCTGAATGGTGGCATCGGCCCCGGCCTGGTCGCCGCCTGCTGACGCGGTGACGATGGAGTTGAAGGCATTTTCCAGTTGTGTCCTTACCGGGAGATTGGCGCCACTGCCGGTGGCCCTCATCTCCGCGATTTTCTTTTCCACCCTGGCAATCAGCTCGTCGATCTCGGTGTCGCCCAGCCGAAGGGCACGGATCGCGTTCAACTCCCGTTCCAGTTCATCGGCCGACAGGTTCTCTTTGTTCAACAGCAGATCAAAAAGTTTGGCCCTTGTCTGATCCACTTTCTGGGTATGTTTACGCGTCTCTTCCGCCAACACGGATTTCAGTTTCTGTTGCGCCTCCACAATCATGGAGTCGAGCACCGGATCCTTGAGGTTTTTGTCCATGATTTCACCGACGATCCTTTTCTGCTCATCATAGGTGAGCGTTGAAGTGCCGTTGATGATAGGTTGCAACTGACGTTTCGCCTCTTCGATCTGTGCTTTACGCTCTTTTTTCGATAATTTGCCCGAAGATTTGCAACTGTCGGTACCGACCATGACCACGGCCATCAGAAGGATAAACATCAGTTGATGCCAGCGGGGCGATTGGATGATTCTGATCATTTCTGACATAGATGGTTTATTATGAAAATGAAAAAATAAAATGAAAAAGAAAAATTCGTTATCCTTTGTAGAAGGGGAGTTTGACGACACGGGCTTTTAATAATTTCTCCCGCACTTTGATGAAAATCTCGCTACCTTCCCTGGCAAACGCCGGGGGGACATATCCCATACCAATGGGTATTTTTACCGATGGGCCCATGGTACCGGAAGTGACTTCGCCAATCTGGTTCCCGTTGGCATCGGTGATCCCGTATTCGTGACGGGGAATACCCTTGTCCATCAATTCAAATCCAACCAGCCGGCGTGTAACCCCTTCCTGTTTCTGCCTGAGCAGCGATGTTTTATTGATAAAATCTTTATAATCAGTGAATTTGGTGATCCAGCTTAAACCAGCTTCGATGGGAGAGGTGGTATCGTTGATGTCATTTCCATAGAGGCAAAAACCCATCTCCAGGCGTAGCGTATCGCGGGCGGCAAGTCCGATTGGCTTGATCCCGAACTCTTTTCCCGCTTCGAATACCGCATCCCAGATTTTAGGGGCATCTGCGTTCGCCATATAAATCTCGCATCCGCCCGAGCCTGTATATCCTGTTGTGGAGAAAATTACCTCCGGGACACCGGCAAATGTAAGTTTTTTGAAAGTGTAATATTCCATGTCGGTTACAGGGGCATCGGTCAGCTTTTGCATAGCTTTCAGCGCAAGTGGGCCCTGAACGGCAAGCTGCGCAATTTCATCGGAGGCATTGTATAACGCAGCACCCATTTTATTCTGACGGTTGCACCATTCCCAGTCTTTATCAATATTGGCGGCGTTTACGACCAGAAGGTAGGTCTGATCATCCACCTTGTAGACCAGCAGATCATCCACAATACCCCCTTGCTCGTTAGGGAAGCAGGAGTATTGCACTTTTCCGGGGCTGAGTTTTGATGCATCATTGGAGGTTACCCATTGAACAAAATCAAGTGCTTTCGGGCCTTTCACCCAAAATTCACCCATATGGGAAACATCGAAAACACCAATTCCTTTTCTGACGGTTTCATGTTCAATATTGATGCCCTCATATTGCACAGGCATGTTGAATCCGGCAAAGGGTACCATTTTGGCTCCCAACGCTTCATGGAATTTGGTAAAGGCAGTCGTTTTCATTTTTTTAATCAGGTTGGTTAGTTAACGGAGCAAAATTAGGAAAAATTGTGCGGGGTGAGGCCGATTGTTCATATTTAACCACCGATTGTTCATATATTCAATTTATTATTTCTATTTTTGAACTATGTTTCTGAAAGGAAAAGTGTTTTCCGCAATTATTGCCGCATTTCGCACCATGGTGGGCTCCGGGCTGACAGCAGGCCCCCCGGAAAATGCCATACCTCCGGACCAGGCCCCAGACCATTCTTTCAGCCGGGAAGCCCTGTCTGCCGTGCACAACCGGATCATCATGGTTACGGGTGCCGCTGGCTCGGTCGGTGCCGAGATCATCCGGCAGCTGTTACCATTGGCTCCGGGAAAGCTCATTTTGATTGATCAGGCGGAAACCGCATTGGACAGACTGACACGGGAAATCGCCCGCAATCCTATTGCACCTGTAGCCGAACCGGTACTGTGCGATATCAGCGATATATCCCGGATGAGCAGGGTCTTTAGCCGTTATCATCCTGATATCTTGTTTCATACGGCTGGATTGAAACACGTTCCGCTGGCTGAAAAGAACCCATCCGCAACGATCCTTACCAACATAGCCGGCACCAAAACACTTGCCGACCTATCCCTGCAATCGGCGACCGGAACATTCATCTTTCTCTCCAGCGAACAGGCCAACCGGCCCTGCAACGTCATGGGTGCGTCCAAACGTGTGGCGGAGTTGTACCTCAGGTCGATGAATCTGCGGGGAAAAACCCACTTTATCATAGCACGACTGGGGAACGTCATGGATAGTGCCGGATCGGTATCACAGCTTTTCCGGGCTCAGATTGAGAGGGGAGGACCGGTGACTGTCACCCACCCGGAAGCTACACGGTTATTCCTGACCCTTCACAGGGCTGCAAGGCTTCTGGTGGAAACTGCCGGATTATGCAGGGAAGTGGAATTATGCACCTTTCAGATGGGCCCGCCGGTTTCAATCGCCGGTCTGGCCGATCGGCTGATCAGGGAGTACGGCCTTGTCCCGGGTAAAGATATATCCATAAAATTCACCGGGCTCCGGCCGGGTGAAAAACTCCATGAAGAATCATGGCCTGTCAGAATATCACCGGTTCCGGCTATCCATCCGGAAATTGTGGCGCTTGAAGAGGAGTGGGCCGACCACCCTCTGACCCGTTCGATGATCGGGGAGTTGATCCAAAAAGCCCGTGAAGGGACAGATGGTGAAGTACTTCATTGTTTAAAATTAATAATTTCAGATTTTCAATATAACAACAGAATCCATGCCCCCGCTGCAGCGAATTGACCCAGATCCGATGATCACCATTCTGGGTCCGACGGCAACGGGAAAAACCCGCCTGGCCGCATTGCTGGCTCACCGGCTCAACGGGGAGGTGATCAGCGCTGATTCCCGTCAGGTATACCGGCGGATGAACATCGGAACCGGAAAAGATTATGATGATTATATTGTGAAAGGAGCAAGGGTGCCGGTTCACCTTACCGATATTGCGGATCCGGGCACCGAGTATAATGTTTTTCAGTACCAGCGGGATTTTCACCAGGTTTACAATGAAATCAGATCCCGCGGCAAAAGGGTCATTTTGTGCGGCGGATCAGGGATGTACCTTGAAAGCGTGCTGAAAGGATACCGGATGCCGGAGATAGACGGGGAAGAGGAATTCCGGAAACGTACCGGGGAGATGGGCGATGAGGAACTGGCCCGATGGCTGGCGGAACTGAAACCACTGCACAATAAAACCGATACCGAGGACAGGGAACGATTGATCAAGGCACTCATGGTCGCTCTCCGGGCCAGGGAAGGTCGCGGTTCTCTCGACGGGCACCGTTACTTATCGCCCGAAACGATCATTTTTGGCATCCATTTCCCCAGAGGCCTTGTTGTGTCGCGCATTTCAGAACGTCTGAAGAAAAGGCTCGCAGAGGGAATGGTGGAAGAAACAGAGGCCCTGATCCGCTCAGGTATTACTCCGGAACGACTAATGAAATATGGTCTGGAGTACAAGTTCGTTACGTTGTTTTTATCAGGTAAACTTGATCATGATCAATTGTACGATCAATTGAATATTGCCATCCGTCAGTTTGCCAAACGGCAGATGACATGGTTCAGAAGAATGGAACGCCAGGGGTTTTCCATCTGCTGGATTGACGGACGGTTACCGGAGGAGCAGTTGCTTGAATCGGTACTTGGACATCTTGAAGCAAAGAAATGAGTGATAACTATTTTTTTCAGCTTAGGTTACATACACCGGATGTAATTTTCAGGTATGAATTGTTCCCGGAAAGACGGTACGTCTTCATAAGCCCCTCGGCTGCAAATGTTACCGGCTATACGCCGGAAGAGTTCTATGCCGATCCGATGCTGGGGTACCGGATTATTCATCCTGACGACCTTCCGCTCATTGAAAAGGAGATCTCATCCCTGACCAGGGACCAGAACTCCAGGGTTCCGTTACGATGGATCGCCAGGGATGGAAGGGTTGTCTATACTGAACAATATACAGTGCCTGTGTTCGATGATCAGGAAAGGCTCATCGCTGTGGAGGGCCTGACACGGGATGTGACAAAAAAAAGGCAGATTGAGATGGAGATCCGGCGTCAGAAAGAGCTTCTGTCAGTGGTGGAAAGTATTTCCAATACAGGCGGGTGGGAGTTTTATCCGGATACCGGTGTGGTATTCTGGACAGAGGAGGTATACCGTATTCACGGATTGCCGGGGGATTACTATCCGTCGAATGTACCGGACAATCTTGGCTTTTACGCGGAGGAAACCAGATCTGTAATTGAGAGTGCCTTCCATGATGCCTTCACCAAAGGGATCCCCTATGAGATCGAGTCGCCTTTTCTCGCCGCCGATGGCACGAAAAAATGGGTGAAGATCATTGGCAAGCCAATCATTGAAAATGGAAAGATCATCAGGCTTATTGGTAACATAGTGGATATTACGGCTGCCAAACAGGCAGAACTTGAAATCCGCGAAAGCGAGCGTAAATTGGTCGCCCTCAATCAGCAAATCGATAAACTCAGGGAAGATGAACGCCGCACAATTGCCCATGAGATCCATGATGAATTAGGGCAGCTATTGTCGGTTATGAACCTTGACCTGAACCTTCTGTTGAAGAAGACACGCGCTGTAGCTAACAGGGAAGCACTCTATCAGATACTGACCATAAATAAGGAAGCGATCGAAACAATCAGAAGGATTGCCACCGACCTTCACCCTTCCATCCTGGAGCAACTTGGTTTAATACCCGCCATGGAATGGCTGCTAAGGGAATTTGCCAGGAGAACAGCCTGGTCATACAGGTGTTCATTACCCGATGCCTCCTGTTTCAGACCTGATTATCCCGGCAGTATCGGCTTTTACCGGATCGTTCAGGAAAGTCTTACCAATATCGCCCGCTATGCTAATGCTACCAGGGTTGAAATCGAAGGACACATTGAAGAATCAAGGTTTCACTTGTCAATCTCGGATAACGGGATTGGATTCGATTCCAATACCCTGAGTGAAAAAGACCTGTTCGGGATTTTCGGCATGCAGCAACGTGCCCTGGCTTTGGGGGCCACGCTGAATATCAATACACGGCCGGGCTGCGGCACTACTGTTCATCTCTCTGCACCCTTTAACTCTGAAAACAATGACAAGGAAGACAACTATCCTGATTGCTGAAGATCACTCCATGGTAAGACAGGGGTTCAGGAAAATTCTGGAATCGGGATTTGATTGCCATATCCTGGAAGCCAGCAGCCACGCCGAAGTGATTTCTTCCACACGGGAGAATATGGTGGATGTGGTGTTGCTCGATATCAACATGCCCGATGGAAGCGCTGCACAGACCCTCAGGGCACTAAAGCAGGAGCATCCGGATATCCGGGTTCTCGTGGTCAGTATGTTTGAAGAGGAGCAGTTTGCCGTCAGGATGATCCGTGCAGGAGCCGATGGCTATATAAGCAAGAGCGCCTCGCCCGACGAATACCTTAACGCCGTGCGAAAGATCATCTCTGGAAGGCGCTATATTTCAGGTATCGTCGCCGAATTGCTCGCCGATTTAGCCCAGGACAAAAAGCAGGAGCTTTCGATGCAGCAACTTCTTTCCGTAAGGGAGTATGAAGTATTTTGTCTCATCGCTATGGGAAAAAGTGTTTCCGATGTTGCCCTTCAACTGAGCCTGAGCATCAAAACCATCAGTACTTACCGTTCCAAGATACTGGAAAAAACCGGACTGAAGTCAAACGCGGAGATCATGCTTTACGCGTTGCAGAATAATATCATTCCGGTGTGACTCAGAATAATTCCTATAAACAACTTCCCGTCAGTCCTATCTATAATTCATCCGGCAGCTGATATTCAGGCAAAAGGAAGCAATCTACTTTTGCATGTGTGAAAATTGCCCTGCTGATAGATACATCCGCGCATTTGCTCAACCGTCTGGGTACGGGACTTCAGGAGGCCTGTCCCGGACTTCTGATGTCGGCAGTCACCTCTGAAATTGATATCGCTGCGATCCCGGAGCGGGATATATATAATGTCATTGTGGCCGATATCGAAGGAACCGGTCAAAGCGGGATCAAACTCGTCAGCCATCTGAAGAAAAAGCAACCACGGGCATCTGTAATTGTATATACAGCAGCCTGTTTGGATGAAATTGAAAAGGCGTGCCGAAAGGCCGGTGCAGATTATTTTTTTGAGAAACCCCATGAATACGAAGAATTGCTGCAAACGGTAAAACTATTGTGCGACTCCGGTGATCCTGCCGGCCGGATCTCAGAACCGTCAGGTAAAAACATGATCATGACAAAAGAAACGGATAAATTATCATTCAATGTTTTAGACAAAACCATCGTCATTGCCGACGATGATCCTGACAACAGGAATTACTTGCGGCTTGCCCTCAGGGATAGTGGGATAAAACTACTTTTTGCCGGTAACGGGGAAGATGCAGTGGAGACCTGCCGGTGGCATCCGGAAACAGACCTGGTGCTGATGGATGCCAAAATGCCCGTGATGGACGGAGTTTCAGCGACCATGCTGCTGAGGGAGTTCAACAGGAGGGTGATCATTGTGGCCATGACCGGTACAGGGATGAATGGTGAAAAGGATAAAATGCTGAGTTCGGGTTGTGATGATCACCTGCTCAAACCGGTCAATAAAAGCGAACTGCGCCGGATTTTAAAAAAATGGCTCTGATCAGCCGGGAGGTGCTTTCCGGTCGTGAACACTGAGGATCAGCCGCAGGGAAGAGTCGCGGGTGACATAATTCCATGCCCAGTTGATAAAAATGATCAGTTTGTTCCGTACACTCAGGATCAGCATCAGGTGAAGAAACATCCAGATCAGCCACGCCAGGTAACCTTTGAAGGAAAACAGCGGGAAATCCACAACCGCTTTGTTCCTGCCGATGGTAGCCATCGATCCGAGGTTCCGGTATTCATATTCCCGGCAGGGAATTCCCCGGTGCATGCGTGAAAGGTTCGAGGCGAGGTTCCGGGCCTGATTGATCGCTACATTCGCTACCTGGGGATGACCATTCGGATATCGCGGTGTTTCCATGTATGCCACATCGCCCAGGGCAAAAAGGTTCTCATATCCCCTGACCCGGTTGAACCGGTCGACACGGATCCGGTTGCCGGGAGCCATAGCACTGGCATCCAGCCCGTCAATGCTGTTTCCGGTGACCCCTGCCGTCCAGATGACCTGACGGCTCCTGATCTGCTCCCCGTTGCTCAGTGAAACAGTTTCGCCATCATAATTTCCAACCCGGATTCCGGTTTTGACCACCACACCCATGCGGGTAAGATAACGCAGGCTCGATTGCCTGGCCAGCATGCTCATCCCGCCAAGCGGATGTTCTCCTCCCTCCAGAAGGTAAATCCTGACATTGTGGAAATCTACCTTCGCATAATCTCGGGGCAGGATGTTCTTTTTAATTTCGGCAAAAGAACCTGCCAGTTCTACCCCTGTCGGACCTGCCCCCACAATGACAATATTCTGAAGAAAAGTACGCTCTTCTTCCGTCGCCGATAATAGTTTTTCAAAATTCTCCAGTACGCTGTTGCGGATCATGATGGCATCATAGGTTGTTTTCAACCCAAATGCATACCGCTCCATGTCGGCATTCCCGAAAAAGTTGGTTTTACAGCCTGAAGCGATCACCAACAGGTCATAGGGGAATGCTCCGATACTCGTATTCACCATTGCCGGGGCAGTGTCAATGGACTGTACCCCGGCCAGCCTGATTTGCAGGTGATCCCTGTTCCTGAACAATTTCCGAAGGGGGAAAGATATGCTGCCGGGCTCGATCTGGGAGGTGGCCACCTGGTAGAACAACGGCTGAAACTGATGATGGTTCAACCGGTCGATCAGCAGCACATCGAACAATTCCGGATCGAGCTTTTTCACGAGCTGGATGCCGGCAAATCCCCCGCCGATGACAATAAGTTTCTTTCTTGCCATTTCCTTCGTAATTTCTGCAAATGTAGTTAATCTGTTAACTTTGCAACACGATTTTTACTATGACCAAAGCAAGAGACACCAAACCCCATATCGGCATCTTCGGAAGACGCAACAATGGGAAAAGTTCACTGATCAACGCCCTTACCGGACAGGAGATCGCCATTGTTTCAGATGTGGCCGGAACGACTACTGATCCGGTGAAAAAGTCGATCGAGATCGGCGGTATCGGCCCGGTCGTGATGATCGATACAGCGGGGATAGATGATTCCGGTGACCTCGGAATGAAAAGGGTAGGGAAGACCAGGGAGGTTTTGAAGATCATCGACCTGGCCATCCTGGTGGTAGCCCGAAATCAGTTCGGTGAGGAGGAGCAGTCACTTGCAAAAGAGTTTGAAGCCCACGATATTCCATTTTTGATCGTTCATAATAAATCGGATGAAGAATCCCTTTCCACCGGATTTGCAGAGAGGATAGCATTGCAATATCCGGTTCCATTAATCGACTTCAGCGCCCTCCATCCCCGCAACCTGGAGCGACTGATATCTGTGATCCGGGAAACCATTCCAGAAACCGCCTTCCGGAAGCAGACGCTCGTTGGTGATCTGATCCGTTACGGCGATGTGGTGCTGCTCATAACACCTATTGATATCGAAGCTCCGGAAGGCAGAATGATTCTTCCGCAGGTGCAGGTCATCCGCGATGTACTCGATCATGACGGCATCTGCGTCGTTTGCAAGGAGCGGGAGGTGGATGCTTTCTTCCGCAGGATGAGCCCCAGGCCGGCTTTGGTGATCACCGACAGTCAGGTATTTCCGAAGGCAGATGCTGCCATCCCCCGGGAGATACCTTTAACCAGTTTCAGCATCGTTCTTGCTAGGCAGAAAGGTGATTTTCAGCAATATATGAAAGGTACTCCCATGCTTTCGGAGCTGAAGCCGGGTGATCGCGTTCTGATCCTGGAATCGTGCACCCATCATGTCTCCTGTGATGATATCGGGAGGGTGAAGATACCACGCTGGCTGGTCAATTTCACCGGTCATGACATTCAGTTCGATGTCGTGGCCGGGCTTAACAGGATCTCACGTCCCATCACCGATTACGCTATGGTTATCCAGTGCGGGGGGTGCATGATCACCCGGAAACAACTGCACAATAGGTTGAAACCGGCTGTGGATGCCGGAATCCCTGTAACCAACTATGGAATGGCCATTGCCTACGTCCATGGTATCTATCAAAGGGCCATCGAACCCTTCAGCAGGCACGCCCAACAGGATTACCTGTAAAAACCGTTCACGATCCTTAGAACAACCGGAATACTTCCGATTCTTCATGCCTCGAAGCCACTTCGATCCGTGTGCCGTTCGCATGCCGGCCAAACAGTTCCCTGACCAGGGCCGGGTGGTTGTTTTCAGCGGAAAGGTGGGAGAGGATCAACAGTTGCATGGAGGATGACTTATGCGAGAGAAAAAGTTCCAGTGCCTGAAGGTTGGAAAGATGTCCTTCTGCACCCCTTATGCGGCGTTTAAGGTATAGAGGATATCGGCCCCGATCCAACATTCCTTCATCATAATTGGCTTCAAGAAAAGCGGCATGACAGCGTGACAGATACTGGCTCACCTGCTGACATGCTGTCCCGATATCGGTGAATACTCCGGCTGTATAACCGCCGCCGCTGATGGTAAAACTGTGAGGTTCCACCGCATCGTGCCATTTGGCGAATGCTTCCGCTTTTAATGTGCCGATCTCCAGTAACTGACCGGCTTTAAAGGGCCTTCTCAGCGAGGCCTCAATCTGCAGCCTGCCTTTGCGGCACGTTGCATCCGTGATATAGACCGGTATGTTATGTTTACGGGATAAAACCTCCACGCCGCGGGTATGGTCGGTGTGTTCGTGCGATATCAGGATTGCCCGTACTTTGTGGAGGGCAAGTCCCAGCCGGTGCATTCTTTTTTCGGTTTCCCGGCACGATATCCCGGCATCAACAAGTACTGCATCCTTCTCATTGCCGATGTAATAACAATTTCCGTTGCTTCCGGAGTTCAGTGAGGATAATTCAAGCGACATCGCAGGACTAATCAGAAAAAAAAAGATTTCAGGGAACTGAGATGGAAACCGGTAATACCTTCCCGTTGAAATATTTATGTCCGTTGACACAGAAATCGCCAATATATTGGGCAATTTGTCCGGGGGTCTGCATTGCCCTGGCTCCCGGAAAAGCTTTGGTGAACATCTCCGTCTGAACGGCACCAAGTGCCAGGCAATTCACTTTGATGTTCCGCTCCTTCAACTCCTCGGCCAGTAATTCGGAAAAGACCGATAGGGCAGCTTTACTGGAACTGTAGGCGGAGAGACCGGGAAACTTTTTGGTGCCGGGAATGCCTCCCATACTGGAAATCGTCACCACATGGGCCCCTTTGATCATCATAGGCAGCATGGCCTGGGTGAAAAAAAAGGGGCTCTTTATGTTGACATTATATACATCGTCGAAATCCCCCGGCTCAATTTTTTCGAAGGGTTTATTGACCAGTTTGCCGGCATTGTGGACCAGAATTTCACAGGTGGGGATAAAAGTCTGAAGCCGCTGAACAATGAAGGGGTAAAAATCGAACTGGGTCAGATCGAATTCATAGGGTGTAACTTTGGCTTCCGGATACATGTGGACACACTCCGCCACCAGTTCCCGAAGCTGGCTGCCGCTGCGGGCAATGGCCACTATATGGTTTTGTTTGTGTTTGGCGAGTACTTTGGTGAGCTCATATCCAACCCCCTGGCTTGCCCCCGTGATCACAATGTTCATATTGATAATATCTTAAAAAAAATTGTTAACGGTATTCTGGATGTCAAAGATAGAGAACTTTCCCGTACCTTTGCAAATCACATCCGGAACACCGGAATTCACCAAAAAAGAAACCAACATTCCGCTTTATGAAAAGAATTACCCTGTTGCTCCTTCTGATCTTCGCCGGAGTACAACTGACTTGTGCCCAGGAAGACATCCAGAAACCTGTCTTTATGCAGCCAACCTATTTCGACATCTCACCGCCGCTGCGGGATATGATCCGGAACTCCGATAACCAGGCTGATCTCTCCTGGAAAGAAGGTATCGTGAAAAATAAACTCAACGCCAGAACTTCGGGGCATGAAGAAGAAATTACCGACCAGATCTATCCTGATCCGACCATTCAGCACTTTTTTGGTGACATCATCACCGACACCACCCAGCAGAATTTCGAAGGCATAGGCTCCAACGGCTTTTATCCCCCGGATACCGATGGCGACGTTGGCCCTAACCATTACTTTCAGGTGGTGAATGTAAGGTTCGCCGTCTATAACAAGAATGGTGTGAAGATCATGGGCCCGAGCAACAACAGCACCATCTTCAGCGGGCTTCCCAACAATTCCAACGACGGGGACGCCATTGTTCTTTACGATGAAAATGCCGATCGCTGGCTCTTCAGCCAGTTTTCCCTTCCCAACTACCCCAATGGCCCTTTCTATGAAAATGTGGCTATTTCCCAGACCAGCGACCCAACCGGCTCATGGTATCGCTACCAGTTCACTTTCAGCGATATGCCCGACTATCCGAAACTTTCGGTATGGGGAAACGGTTATTTTATGACCATCCGCCGGTTCGCTTCAGGTTCGGGCCAATGGGTCGGCCCGGCTGCCGTGGCTATGGACCGTACCAAAATGCTGGTCGGTGATCCTACCGCCGGTATGGTGATGTACGCCCTGCCCTCCTCCTCGGAAGGCCCTTTGACAGCCGATTGTGACAGCGAATTCCCGCCCGCCGGTACCCCTTGCCCGGTATGTTACCTGACCAGCAATTCAGTGAAACTATACGAGTTCAGCATTGACTGGTCCCAGCCGAATTCTTCCTCGTTCATCAACACGGCTACCATTCCTATTACCATGTTCTATACTATGCCTGGTAACCTCAGCATCACCCAGAAAGGCACCAGCCAGAAACTGGATGCTTTTTCGAGGAAAGGACTGATGTTCAGAATGCCCCTGAGGGTTTTTCCCACCCACTGGAGCATGCTGCTCAATACTACCGTCAATGTCAGCGGAGTCGCCGGTATCCGCTGGATGGAGCTCAGGAAAACAGGGACCACATGGGCCCTGCACCAGGAAGGAACTTACGCTCCGGGCGACGGACACCATCGCTGGATGGGAAGTATAGCCATGGACAGCGCCGGTAACATCGCCCTGGGCTATTCGATATCCAGCACCAACCTTTTCCCTTCCATCCGCTATACCGGAAGGATGGCCAATGACGCCCCCGGACAAATGACCATTGCGGAAAAAGGAATTTTCAACGGAGGCGGATCGCAGACCAACATCGAAGGCCGATGGGGCGATTACAGCGCAATGGCCGCTGATCCCTCCGAACCGGGTAAGTTCTGGTACACCCAGGAATATTACAGTACCACCTCCAACTCAAACTGGAAGACCCGCGTGGCCTCTTTCTCCTTCAGCAATATCTTCTCCACAACCGCCAGCGCCTCACCAAACCCGATCTGCGTTGGCGACTCAGCCCAGTTAACCGTCAATGCCTATGGCGGTTCCGGCGCCTATACCTTCACCTGGACCTCCATTCCTCCCGGATTCACCTCAACCCTGCAAAATCCGAAAGTTGCCCCCGCCATGACCACGAAATATGTAGTGACAAGCAGCGACGGCAGTTCAACCCGTGTGGATACTGTCCAGGTCAATGTAGCCAATATGCCGACAGCTTCAGCCGGCGCCGACACCATTGTGTGCTGGTATGTTACTTCGGTCAACCTCAACGCTACAGCTTCCAACTTTAAAGTGGTTGGATGGACCACCTCCGGCTCCGGCACTTTCTCCTCCACATCGCAACTTAACACGATCTATTACCCCTCACTGGCTGATAAAGTGGCCGGATCAGTCAACCTGAACCTGGTAGCTATTGCCAACCTGCCATGTACCGGAAATACGACCAGTACCAAAAAGGTGACCTTTGATGTTTGTACCGGCACTGATAATCCCGTCAGCGGCGACCCTGTTTTCACCCTTCAGCCTAATCCGGCAAGGGATTTTGTCACTTTTACCGCCAGCGGAAAATCGGAAACCCATGCTACCCTCACCATCCGCTCACTCGATGGAAAATCCTTATGGCAGGAATCTTTATTGCTTGACGGAAAGGTTGTTACGCGACAGATCGACCTGTCAGGCTTTGCAGCAGGCGTTTACGTGGTTCAGTTCTCCACCGGCGGTAAAGTCATCACACGTAAACTTAATGTATATTAATTCTGATTGTTCCTATTGTGACAATCATACATTATTATAATTTTGCCGGTGAGATTGAATAGGTAATCGTTCTTATACGTCAGGTTCTTCAGGGCAGGGTGAAATTCCCGACCGGCGGTAAAGTCCGCGATTCGATTATGAAATGAGCCGTTGCAATTACGGCACCGACAGTGAAAGTCCGGATGAAAGAAGAATCGTATTTAATCTGACTTTTTCATGTTAAATAGGATAAAGCCCTGTTGCTTTGATGCAATGGGGCTTTTTGCATAGGATTAAAACGGGAAAAATGGTGAAATGGTAGAAGCGGCGGTGGAAAAAAAATGGATGAGGAAAGCGCTTGCCCTGGCCGGAAAAGGGGCAGGCTTCGTAAATCCCAATCCGATGGTTGGAGCCCTGCTGGTTCACGATAACAAGGTCATTGGTACCGGGTACCATGAATATTTCGGCGGCCCGCACGCCGAGGTTAATGCCATCCGGGATGCCGAAGCCAACCATCCTGAACTGATAAGCCAGGCCACCCTCTATGTGAACCTCGAACCGTGTTCCCATACAGGCAAAACACCTCCCTGTACCGATCTTATCCTGGATAAAAAGATCCCTCGTGTGGTGATGGCCATGCAGGACCCAAACCCATTGGTCGCCGGTAAGGGAACCGCAAGGCTCGAAGCCGCAGGGGTGGAGGTACAAACCGGAATTATGGCAGCCGAAGCCGCCAAACAGAATGAGGTTTTTATCAAGTTTATTACAACCGGCAAACCTTTTGTGGTGCTTAAGTCGGCGGCAACGCTCGATGGAAAGATCGCAACGGTAACCAATGCTTCCAGGTGGATCACCGGCGAGCCATCCCGCCGGATCGTACACCGGATGAGGCACAGGCTAAGTTCCGTAATGGTTGGAGTTGAAACGGTATTAGCCGATGATCCGCTGCTGAATGTCCGCTTACCAGGGCGCTGGAAACAGCCTTTTAAAATAGTGGCCGATTCTTCCCTGCGCATTCCGCATACCTCCAGGCTGCTGACCCATGATCCGCAACTGACCATCGTGGCTACCTCCCTTAAAGCTGATATTTCAAAAGTCAGGGAAATCGAGCGGTTGGGAGCCCAGGTGGTGAGATTGCCGGAGCGGGACCATCGGCTGGACCTTGCAGCCCTTTCCGATGCGCTGGGAACTATGGGTATCGACAGTGTGCTGCTCGAAGGGGGCAGTACCATCGCATTTTCCGCTCTGCGTGAGGGAATAGTAGATAAAGTGATCTGTTTTATTGCCCCTAAAATTCTGGGAGGGGCCAGTGCACCGTCGCCGGTCGGTGGTGCCGGCATGGCCCTTATGGAGGATGCAATATTACTGAAAGATATGAAGGTTAAACGGATTGGAGAGGATTTAATGGTGGAGGCCATGGTGGCCCAAGAAAAACCCCTGAAACAATAAAGAAAAGATGTTCACCGGTATTGTGGAAGAGATAGGGACTGTCAGCAGGATCAGCAAAGGGAGCGCTTCCGTGATGCTGACCATTGCCGCCAGCCAGGTACTGGAAGGGGTCAAATCCGGCGACAGCATCAGTACCAATGGTATTTGTCTTACCGTTACCGGGTTTGACGCAGGTTCATTCAACGTGGATGCCATGCCGGAGACTATGCGTACCACCAACCTGGGTTCCCTGCTGAACGGAAGCCGGGTAAACCTCGAACGTGCCATGCGGCTCTCCGACAGGCTGGGTGGTCACCTTTTGAGCGGTCACATCGACGGAACCGGGGTAATCTCCAGGATATGGTCAGAGGATAATGCGGTAAGAATGAACATTCAGGCTGGCAGGGATATCCTTCGTTATGTGATACGCCGGGGTTCTGTTGGCATCGATGGGGTAAGCCTGACCGTTGCCTCAGTGGATGAATCGTCCTTCGGGATCTCCATTATTCCCCATACACGGATGGTTACGACACTGACCCTGAAAAAGGCAGGGGATAGTGTCAATATCGAATGCGATATGATCGCGAAATATGTGGAAAAGTTTACCCGTCAAGCCCCCGAAAAGGGTGATCTGAATATCGGTTTTTTATCTAAACATGGCTATTTATGAATACTTATTGCTTCAATACAATTGAAGAGGCACTTGAGGACATCCGCAAAGGGAAAATGATCGTTGTCGTGGATGATGAAGACCGGGAGAATGAAGGCGACCTGGTGGTCGCCGCCGAAAAGGTTACTCCGGCCATTATCAATTTCATGGCCAAACATGGCGGCGGTCTGATCTGTTTGCCGGTCGTAAGGGACCGGCTGGAGGAGTTGAACATCGAGCGGATGGTGGTGAAGAATACCGACCCTAACAAGACTGCCTTCACTGTATCCATTGATGCCATTGAATGTTCCACCGGAATTTCGGCGCAGGAACGCGCCCTCACCATTCACCGTGTCATTGATAACCAAAGCAAGGCGAGGGATTTCACCAGGCCCGGCCATATTTTCCCGATCGAATACCGGGAGGGTGGTGTGTTGGTCAGGGCCGGTCATACCGAAGCGTCGGTGGACCTGGCCAAATTGGCAGGTTTGTATCCTGCCGGTGTCATTTGCGAGATCATGAATGAAGACGGGTCGATGGCCAGGGTGCCCGAACTGATGGAGTATGTGAAAGTTCATGGCCTCAAGATCATCACTATCGCGGCATTGATCGACTACCGCAGAAAATCGGAGACCCTTATCGAACGGGCTGCGGATGTGGATCTTCCCACGAGATACGGCGATTTCAGGGCTATCAGTTATAAAAGCAAGATCACCAATGAAAACCATCTGGCATTGGTCAAGGGAGAGATCGATGATGGCGATCCCGTGCTGGTCAGGGTGCACTCGGAATGCCTGACCGGTGACGTGTTTGGATCCCTTCGCTGCGATTGCGGAGAACAGCTCGACATTGCGATGAGGCGGATTGCTGACGAAGGACGGGGAGTTTTGCTCTATATGCGCCAGGAAGGCCGTGGAATAGGACTTTACAATAAAATGAAAGCTTATTCGCTGCAGGACCAGGGACTTGATACGGTTGAAGCCAATCAGGCCCTTGGCTTTGATGCCGATCTGCGTGACTACGGTACCGGCGCCGAAATTCTGGTTGATCTGGGCATCAGGAAACTCAGGTTACTGACCAATAATCCCCAGAAAATCTCGGGACTGGAAGGATTCGGGCTGGAACTGGTGGAACGTATCTCCATCCAGCCGGTCTGCAATGCCCGGAACATGAAGTATATGAAAACCAAAAAAGAGAAGATGGGCCATATGCTCAGCTTCGGCGATGACCATTAAATATAGAGAAATGAAAACACTGGAAGGAAAACTGGATGCGACCGGATTGAAATTCGGTATTGTGATTGCGCGGTTTAATGAATTTATTAGCGGGAAACTGCTGGAAGGATGCCTCGACGGACTAATCCGGCATGGGGCGGAAGATAAGGATATCGACGTATTATGGTCGCCCGGATCATTCGAGATTCCTTTGCTGGCGAAAAAAATGGCTTCCACCGGCAGGTACAGCGCTGTGATCTGCCTGGGGGCTGTTATCAGGGGATCTACCCCTCATTTTGATTATGTGGCTGCAGAAGTGTCAAAAGGGGTGGCCCATGTGGGGCTGGAAACCGGAATTCCTGTTATCTTTGGGGTACTTACTACCGATAATATCGAACAGGCCATTGAACGGGCCGGCACCAAGAGCGGGAACAAAGGATTCGACGCTGCCATGGCAGCCATTGAAATGGCCAATGTGATCAGACAGATCTGATAAGTCCCGTTTGCGGGTATTTTAAATTTTCAGGATGAAAACCAGGTTACTGCTGATAGACGATGATACAGACCTGCTCCATGGCCTGAAAATATTGCTGGAGCGACATGGATACGAGGTAATGACTGCTTTCAGCGGGAAATCCGCTTTTGATCTGGCAGCGAAGCATGAGTTCGACGTGGTGATCACCGACATCCTGATAGGAGATACCCATGGCGCCGAAGTGATTAACTATATGAAGGCACACCATCCCCTTGCGAAGATCATCACCATGTCGGGTGGAGGACATGCCTCACCCGGCTTCCATATCGATTCAGTCCGTCTGTTCAGCCCCGACAGTTCCCTGGCCAAACCCTTCCGCATAGAAGAACTCATTTCCGAAATCAGGCGGGTGATGCGGGGAGGGTAATCCTTTGGTACTGTTCCGATCCGTTATTCTGACTTAAACTTTGTTGGCCCTGCTCCAGTGCTAATGCCATTCGTAAATCAGAAGATATATATGAAACCGATCTATGTAAAAGAAACACCCGGAAAGGGACTCGGAGTTTTTGCCAGTCGGGACATTCGGAAGGTCGAGACCATCGCCGAATTCACCGGCCCCAGGATCAAAATCGAAAACCTCAGCGACTTTCCGCCAGAGGTGGTTGAACATCTGTTCAACGTTGGGGCTGAAGAATATCTGGTTGCCAGGGAACCCGAAGTGCGCACTAACCACTCCTGCGATCCCAATGCCGGCATCCGGAAGGAAACGCAAATGGTTGCTATGCGAGACATTAAAAAAGATGAAGAGATCACTTTCGATTATTCGATGATCATGGCCGACGATTGGGAAATGGATTGCCGGTGCGGATCACCGCTCTGCCGAAAACGCATCGGAAAATACCGGGATCTGCCCGGGACCCTCAAAGAAAAATACAGGGATTACACTCCTGACTGGATAAAGGAACTATGATTTTTTTATTGAAATAAATAGTCAAAACCCTACTTTTGTACTTTTCCTGATTATTTCTTCATGATGACAACCGGGCGCATTCTGGTTACCTTGGTCACTTTTGTCTGTTTGGCGGGATGCCAGCGCAGTGATGATTCCGTTAAACAGCTCTCCCAGCTCGAAAAAGGGAAAACATTTGCCGTTCCGACCGGTACCATAGCCGACCAGATGGTACTGAAACGCTTTCCCGGCGCCACCCTTGAATACTACAACAGTGCCCTCGATTGTGCCCTCGCGGTGAAAGAGGGTAAGGCCGATGCAGGAGTGTATGACCTTCCGGTACTGAAAAACATTGCGGCAAAAAATGAAGGCCTGGTTGTGCTATCTGAATTGTTGTTCGACGATCAGTATGGCTTTGCGGTGCAGAAGGAAAACCGGTTACTCAAAACCGCCATCGATACGGTGCTCACCATGATGAAAACAGACGGGACCTATGATGATATGATCAGGCGCTGGTTTCCCGATCAGGGGAGCCCGGCACCGATGCCGGAAATCCCGCTGAATGGCTCCGCTGGTATTCTTCGTTTCGGTACCGCCGCAGTTACCGAACCAATGTCGTTTATGGATGCCGGAAAACGCATCGTGGGATTTGATGTGGAATTTGCCGCCCGCGTCGCCAGCTATCTTGGCATGAAAATCGAGGTGGTCAATATGGAGTTCGGCGCGATGCTTCCCGCATTGATCGCGGGAAAGGTGGATATGATCGGCGCCGGGTTGTCCATCACCGAAGAACGGGCAAAAAAGGTGCTTTTTTCGGAATGTTACTACCAGAGTGGAATAGCTGCCGTTGTCAGGGGCAGGTCAGGGGGGAATGAAGCCCCCGCAGGACTGAACATGGCGACTGTGGACGACATCGCCGATAAAAAGATCGGGGTGTTGATGGGCAGTATCCATGACGCCTTTGTGGCAAAAACTTATCCCAAAGCTACCGCGCTCCAGTTCATGAATGTCCCGGATATGCTCTTTGCCCTTAGTTCCGGCAAAGTCGATGTGGCATTTACGGATGAGTCTTCCGTGCAGGATATCCAGGGAAAAAATCCTGAACTGGGCGTTCTGACCAGGGCCCTGTTCACCGTTCCCATCGCCGCCGGTTTCCACAGTGATCAGGATACGCTTCGCGCACAGTTCAATAAATTCCTGAAGGAGATCCGCCACAACGGCATATACGACGATATGGTGAACCGGTGGATGAAGCAGGGCATTGCCGAAATGCCTGAAATACCGCCTTATGCCGTGTCAGGGCCTCCGCTGCGAAACGGCATCGTCAGCGACCTGGGGATGCCTTTTGCCATGCTGAAGGATGGATCGCTGGCTGGCTTCGATATCGAACTCTCGACCCGGTTTGCCGCCTGGCTGGGAAGAGCTTACGAACCGGCCGATATGCCGTTCGGCAGCCTGATCGCCTCTATCTCCACCAATAAGATCGACCTGATCACCAGTTCCATGATGGTGACCGAAGAGAGGGAAAAACAGATCGATTTCTCTGATCCTTATTATGAATCGGGGGTTTCCGTCATCGCCCGCCGGGAAAACCTGGCAAGTACGACAGGTGCGGAAACCGTCGCAACCGGTGGCTCCTTCCTGGCGAAGGTTACTGACAGCTTTCACAACAATATTCTCCACGAAAAACGATACCTGCACATCATCGACGGTTTGACGGTTACCATCATCATTTCCATCCTTGCAGCCCTTCTGGGAACCCTGATCGGTGCCGGGATTTGTGGCATGCGGATGTCAAAGACCTCCTGGGTGGTAGCATCTGCCAGGGCTTACATCTCCCTGCTGCGGGGGACACCGGTGCTCGTTCTGCTGATGATCGTCTATTACGTGGTCTTTGCCAAAGTGAACATCAATCCTGTGCTGGTGGCCATTATTGCCTTCGGAATGAATTTCGGAGCCTATGTGTCGGAGATGTTCCGGACGGGCATCGAAGGGGTGGAGAGGGGGCAGCGGGAAGCCGCAACCGCCGGAGGGTTTACGAAATTCCAGATATTTCGCGTCATCATCCTGCCCCAGGCCTGGTGGCAAATACTTCCGTTTTATAAAGTGTAGTTAAGCTCCCTGATCAAGATGACTTCAGTGGTTGGTTACATAGCCGTGCAGGATCTGACCAAAGCCAGCGACATCATCCGCAGCCGTACCTTCGACGCCTTCTTCCCGTTGATCATGGTAGCGGTGATCTATCTGTTCCTCGCCTGGTTGCTCACCCGTGTCCTTGACAGGATCGAGGTGTCGGTCGATCCGAAAAGTAAACGGATAAAACGAAGTAAGGAGGTACCCGCATGATCAGCGTAAATAATCTTACTAAAAGTTTTGGGTCACTTCAGGTGCTCCGCGATATCACCACCGAAATAAAAAAAGGGGAGATCATCGCCATCATTGGCCCTTCGGGTACAGGCAAGAGTACCTTTCTGAGATGCCTCAACCTGCTGGAAACCCCATCGGGCGGTGAAATATTCATCAACGGAATACCGCTGCTCGACCGGCACACCGATGTCCCAGCCCTGCGTCGCAAAATGGGGATGGTGTTCCAGTCGTTCAATTTGTATAACCACCTGACTGTAAAGGAAAACCTTACGATCGGCCCAATACAGCTTTTGGGGCGGTCACCGGCTGAAGCCGGGGAAAAAGCGCTGGAATGGTTGAAACTGGTAGGGCTGGCTGAAAAAGCAGAGTCGTTCCCCGATGAATTATCGGGCGGACAAAAACAAAGGGTTGCCATCGCCCGTTGCATGGCCATGGAACCGGAGATCCTGCTTTTCGATGAGCCCACCTCAGCACTCGATCCTACCATGGTCAGCGAAGTGCTATCGGTTATCCGGCGGCTTTCCCGCGAGGGGATGACCATGCTGATCGTGACCCATGAGATGGAATTTGCCCGCAATACCGCCACCAGGGTCTTCTATATGGATGAAGGGATTATTTATGAAGAGGGGAGCCCCCAGGAAATTTTCGACCATCCCCGGAAGGAAAAAACCCGCGCCTTCATCAACCGGATCCGTAGCCTCAACCTCAGGATCACCAGCCCTGAATACGATCTGTATGCCCTCCAGGGGGAGATGGAAACCTTTTGTGAAAAGCACTTTATCGGCCGGAAAATGACAGGGTATGTGCTGCATCTCGCGGAGGAGGTACTCTTGCTGCAGCGCGATTTTTCGGATGTCCGGATGGTCATGTCTTATTCCGAAAAAGACGGAAACCTGATACTGACCATCGCAAGCCCCGGAGAACCTTATAATTTCCTGGACGGTGATGAGGAACAGATCGGGTTGAAAATCATCCTGGCACGTTGCAAAAAGACCGATTACCGTTACGAGGAAGGTAAAAACACCGTTGTTCTCCATATTGCCGCATCGGCATGAACCTGATCGCTGATGCAGGGCCACCTTTACCTGATGATCATGAAGAAAACAAAACCAATGCAAACCATATCACCCATGAAGCAAAATTTAGTCATGATTTTCCTGTCTGTATGGATTTTTGCCTCCATCACCTGTCAGGGACAGACAGCCATTCCAAACCCCTCCTTCGAAACCTGGACTACCGGCGGCAACTTCTCAAACCCTACCGATTGGGATACCCCGAATGAAGAGTTAATGGCCATTCCGTTTTTTGGTTTCCAGGTAGTTACGCGTAGCAACGACCATCAGGGAAGCGGAAGTTATTCGGCAAAACTGGAGACCAAACACCTAACCCTCCCCCCGCTCGACGTGCCCGGATTTATGACCTGCGGAAACCTTGTGGTCGATATCGCCAATGCTGGTTTTGTCCTTTCGGGAGGTGTCCCGGTAAGCGATCAGCCCACCCACCTGAAGGGGTATTACAAGTTTATTCCGAAAGGGGGCGACAGTTGCCTGATTGGCATTGGCCTTACCCGCTGGAACGGAACGGGACAGGATACCGTGGGGACGGGGTATTTTTCCACGAAGGATACCGTGAATGACTGGACTCCCTTTTCAGCCTGGATCGATTACCAATCGGCCGAACCACCCGATACCATGAATATCATTGCCATGTCCACAGCCCAGGAGGTCATGACCCCCGGTACGGTTCTCTATGTCGATAATCTGTTCCTTGATTATACGGTCTCAGATGAAAACGGAGTGCAACCTACGGTTATTGATCTTTACCAGGACAGAGAGGGTGAACGGCTGCTTGTTTTTTTGGAAACCTCAGGTAATGAATCTCTTAAAATTCAACTACTGAACATGAATGGTCAGGTTGTTTATCAGTTGAATGCTGTTAAAGGCGACGAATGCCGTTATGCCATTCCTTACGGACATTTGTCCCGGGGCGTCTATGTTTTGAGTATCACCAGGGGAAAGCAACAATTGACCAGAAAGTACTTTCTTCCGAATTAACAATAACAGGTATGAATGTAATCAATGTTGGCCTGGTACAGATGACCTGTGAGGCAGATCAAACCGCCAATCTCCGTAAGGCGGTACAGATGATCCGTCAGGCGGCGGCCGGTGGAGCACAGATCATCTGCCTGCAGGAGCTGTTTGCCACTCCCTACTTTTGCTGGGAGGAGAATTATGATTATTTTAACCTTGCCGAAGCCGTACCGGGCCCTACGGTAGATTTTCTGACTCCCGTCGCCAGGGAATTAAATGTGGTCATTATTGCCTCCCTCTTCGAAAAGCGGGCCGCCGGGATATATCACAATACCACAGCTGTGCTCGATGCCGATGGCCAGTACCTCGGAAAATACCGAAAACAGCATATTCCGGATGATCCGGGGTATTATGAGAAATTTTATTTCACACCGGGCGATGGAGGATACAAGGTTTTCCGGACCCGCTATGCCACCATCGGTGTGCTCATCTGCTGGGACCAATGGTATCCCGAAGCGGCCAGGATCACAAGCCTGATGGGGGCACAGATTCTTTTTTATCCCACCGCCATCGGCTGGGCAGCCTGTCAGGATGAAGCGTTGAACCACCGGCAATATGATGCATGGCAAACTATCCAGCGGGGACATGCCATCGCCAACGGGGTTTTTGTAGTGACCGCCAACCGCACCGGACGCGAAGGTGACATGATATTCTGGGGAGGTTCCTTTATCTCCGATCCGTTTGGTCACCTCCTGTCTCAGGCAAGCCATGACAAGGAAGAGATACTGATTGCCGGTACCGATCTGGAATTGATCAATGAAACCCGCATCCATTGGCCGTTTTTGCGTGACCGTAGGATCGATACCTATGATCCTGTGCAGCATCGAATGATCGACTAACACGTTTATCTATGAATTCACCTGCCTTTTCATCCTTCCGGGAAAAATTTCCGGAAACGCCCCGGTCACTGGGATACCAGTTCCCGGCCGAGTGGTATCCCCACCGGGCTACCTGGCTCAGCTATCCCCATTCCGACAGCTACTCCTGGCCTGGCACCCTGGAACGGATTTTTCCCTTTTATAATAAGTTTATCCGGGAATTGACGAGGGGAGAAGAGGTTTGCATCAATGTCCGGGATGAAGTGCTGAAAAATCAGGTATTGAGGGATTTGGAAA
>CAYLVY010000016.1:0-15971 GCA_964387205.1 uncultured Draconibacterium sp. | reverse complement strand
TATGTGCATCCCACCAACGATGCCTGGTGCCGTGATCACGGACCGGCATTCGTGCTGCGCCGGGACCCTGTCCATACCAAAGCGGTAGTGAGTTGGCGCTATAATGCATGGGGGGAAAAATATAACCATGACCTCGATGAACAGATACCCCGGTTGACAGCAGAAGCGCTTGGTTTGCCTATTTTTTATCCGGGGATCGTGATGGAAGGGGGATCTGTCGATTTTAACGGCAACAGTACCCTGATCACCACCACCCAGTGCCTTTTGCATGAAAACAGAAATCCCGGGCTTCTTCAACATGAAATTGAGGAATACCTGCGCGAATTCTATGGCGTGGAGCATATCCTCTGGCTGGATGAAGGCATCGAGGGAGATGATACCAACGGCCATATCGACGATATCACCCGGTTTTTCAGCGAGGATGGATTGGTAACCATGGTGGAACCACGAAAATCCGATCCGAACCACTCCATCCTGGCAGCCAATCTCCGGAAATTGAAAACATTCCGGTTGCCGAATGGTAAACAACCGGATATTGTGGAGGTGCCGATGCCCCGGCCCGTAGTGTATGAGGAGCAACGGCTTCCTGCCTCTTATGCCAACTTCTATATCGCCAATGCATCGGTGATAGTCCCCAATTTCCGATGTAAAGAGGATGATCAGGCTATGCGGATACTGGAAGAGTGCTTCCCTACCCGTTCCATTATCGGTATCGATTCGGTGGAGATCATCTGGGGCCTTGGCTCTTTTCATTGCCTTTCTCAGCAGGAGCCACTTTAATTCATGTTCTGCACAATTGGACTGATCCGAACGCGGTAATCCGCTAGTTACGGGAAGTGTCGTTTAAAAAAATTCATCTAACTTCGCATCGGTTCCAATATTCCACAGTGCATATGCGATTAAAATGCGGCTGGATACTCATATGCTGTGTGCTTCTTCTGTTCCTGCACAATGGTTGTCATGAGCGGGCAAGGGACGAGGGAAAAGCCCTGAAAGCTACCATTGACAGTCTTAACAGACGTTATGACAGTATTCCCGGGAGCGGACCGGATTATTTATCGGAGGTGCAGAAAATGATCCGGATGAGCGACTCCCTGGGCTATCCGAGAGGAGCGGTGGAAGCCGGTATCATTGCTTACAAGTTTTTTTTCGGGAATGATCAGTATAATGAAGCATTATCGATGTTAAACATCACGGAAGACAAACTCACCGAAGCGGATGATCTTTTTCTTTCGGGCAGGGTTTATTTTTATCATGGACAGTTTCATGAACGCATTGCCAATGATGAAGTTGCCCTGACTTACTATCTGAAATCGGCCGAGGCTTTTTTAAAAATCGGAGATTACGGCAGGTTGGCGAAGGTTTATCGTCAGATCAACAACGTGTCGCTCGATAACCAGGACTGGCCCTTATCTCAAAAATATGTATGGCTGGCCTATCAAACCCATCTGAAAACCAATGATACCATTGAAATACTGAAAGATGTGATGAACCTCAGCACTTTTTACGCAAAATATGGGAAGAGTGACAGTGCCGAGTATTTTATGAACCAGGCGTTGCAGATCAACAAACGGTTGCAAAATGAGCAGGATCGGGCTCAGATGTATAACAATGTCGCCAGCCGGTATATCAGCAGCGGCCGGATCGATTCCGCTGAAAGACTGTTGGTGCATTCCCTTGGTATTTTGAAGAAATCGCCGGATGATAAAGGATACAGAATGGTCGGACCTTACATTTACGTGAACCTGGGCCTTGTCAACATGGAAAAGCAAAAGTACAGGGAAGCAAAAGAGTTGTTTGAAAAGTCGCTGAATATCGCGGGTCACAGTGTGGACGTCAATACCCTGTCGGGGATCATCTTTGAACTGATCAAATGCAACAATGCGCTGCAGAATTACGGGGAAGCCAGTGGTTTGATGGATCGTTACAGGATGTTGCAGGATTCCAGCAACAGAATCCGTAACCATCAGAACCTGCTGGCCCTGGAAATGAAATACAATTATGAGAGGCAGGTGCAGGAGCATCAGGTTAAGCTTCAGCGGCAGCGGTATCTCCTGATATCGGGCATTATGGGAATCGGGCTGATTCTCATATTATTGCTGCTTCTTTATCAGAAACAAAGGATCAAGTTGCATAACACACGACTGGAGAAAAAGATTCAGGATGATAAAGTGGAAAGGTTAAACCGTGAACTGGCCCTGCATGCCCTGAACCTCGTGCGTCTGAATGAACGTAAAGTTTCCTTTATCGAATCGCTGAAAGAGAAATTTCCGGTGCTCAAGAGAGAGAACCGGGAGATCATTCAGCATGTCATTTCCGGACTAGCCGACGATCAACATGAATCGGGCTGGAAAGAGTTTGAGATCCGTTTTACGGAGGTTCATCATGAATTCTACGCTAAACTCTCCAGAATCAATCCCAACCTTACCCTGAATGAAAAACGGCTGTGTGCCTTTCTGTTGCTGGACATGACCTCCAAGGAGATATCCTCCATCACGGGGCAAAGCGTCCGTGCCATCGAGCAGGCCCGGACCCGGCTCCGGAAACAGCTCGGGATCACCAACCAGAATGCCTCGCTGTCGGCGTTTCTTTCCTCGTTATAAACAGGGCCGATCGTTTTCTACCGATATTTCGTCCCTACGGGACTTAGGAAATCGTGCTGTCATCTGTTCATATACTGTTTTTTCTCGGTGGAACTCCTTTGATTTCGGTGGAACTCCGTGTAACTATTTGTTTCACAGAGGCCCACCGAGAACAACAGAGTATCACAGAGGGTTTATATCAGTTTTTTTCGATTCACCTTTTTCGTTATCCCGATTTTCGTTTTCTTCATTTCAACGTATAATATTGAAAATCTGTATTATACTATATTTTGTATTGGAATTGTGCAAGTGAAAAATCCTACCTGTCGTAATCCTGATACAGCAAAAAATTAGGATACCCCTTCCTTCGATGATACTTTTGGCGGACAATTTTCAGTCCTATGCCAACCAAGTCAGAAAAGCCACAGAAAGGAAACCAGCGACGAAAAAGTCGCGATCTGAAAGGATCCGGAGCCTCAGTAAACCCTGACGAGGTGATTTCGGAAATAAACCATCAATCTACCGCTTTGCAAAAGATCGTTTCCCGTTTCCTCGATCCCGTTGACGTTAAAAAATCAGCCAGCAAAAAAAGTAAATCGTAATTATTCACCCATTTAATATCAATAACCATGATGAAACACCACGAAAAACAATCCATGATGAAAAGAAGCATCCGGCTGATACCACTTTTATTATTGATCAGCGTGATGGGATTCGGACAGTTGACCGGCATTAAGACCGTCCCGGGTGATTATAAGGACATGGCCCTGGCCATCGCAGCGCTGAACAGCGAAGGTGTGGGCGCCGGCGGGGTTATTTTTGATGTCGCAGCCGGCGATACGACATCTTTTGGCAATCTTACCGACGGACTGATCACGGCAACAGGCACTGCCACCAACCCGGTCACCTTCCGGAAAAGCGGTACCGGGGCAAACCCGCTGATAACCGCAGCTCCGGGCGGAACCGGTAACTTCGACTACATCATTTGCCTGGCCGGCAGCGATTATATGACGTTCGATGGAATAGACATCGCAGATAATCCTTTGAATACCACCGCCACCACCAGGATGGAATTTGGTTTCGCCTTTTTCAAAGCCTCGGGTACAGACGGAGCACAGCACAATACCCTGAAAAACGGGACCATCAGCCTCCTGTACAATACGAATGCCTATGGCATAACCCTGGACAACAGGCTCTATTCCAGCCCCGGAGTCACAGGACCTGACGTAACCGCTTTGAGCGGCACCAACTCCTGGAATGACATCCAAAATATGACATTTAACAACTGTTACGGAGGGATCAATCTGAAAGGTTTTGCAGCGGTGGCACCCTTCGATTTGTATGATCAGGACAATACCATAGGTGTCAACGGCGGCAACACTTTCAGTTACACCGCGCTTGCCGGCACCACCGGGATCTCCTATGGTATTAACATGATCTACCAGAACGGACTGGTGATTGCAAACAACAGCTTCACTGGCTCCCTTTCGATGACCACCGGGCGATATTACGCCATGAACCTCCTGGATGCCCACAATGCAGACCTGGATGTTTTTAATAATACGCTCAGTATTTCCTTTACCGGAGCGGGGCATTTCTATGGCTTTTATATTAACGGAGAGTTAACGAGTTCGATCGGTAGTACCAATACGGTGAATTTTTACAACAACCAGGTGATCAACAACACATTCCCGACTCATACCAGTGGTAATGTGGTGTATACCTATGTCACGGTCAGCGCCTTGTATTTGAACATCTACGGCAACCTGATCAGCAACAATACCATTGGCTCAGCCACAGCAAATTCCACCGGACTGGTCTACTATACCTATTACCGGAGCAATCCGGCGGTTCAGCAGATAGGAGCCATCAATATTTATAACAATACGATCACAAACAACACCCGAAGTTCGGCTGCGGCCACAGTGTCATCGTTAACCTATTTCCTTTACACCACAGGACAAACCCAGACACTGAACATGTACGGCAATGTCATAGACAATAATACAGCCGTTGCCGGGAATTCGTATGGACTCATCACTGCGCATATCGGTGCAAATAAGAACATATACAATAACCAGATCACCAATATTTCAGGCAGGATCGGTAGTTTAAGGGGCATCTCTAATGGCAATGGTATCGGGAATACACATATTTACCGTAACCGGATCCAGAACCTGAGTTCGGATGCAAATCCCAACGCTATAGCCCCTACTTTGTACAGTGTAAGTGGGATACAGCAGTCAACCGGCAACAACACTTACTACTATAACAATTATATCAGCCAGTTATATGCTCCCTTTGCAGCAAGCCCAACCTCAGTTACAGGAATAACGGTTGGTGGACTCAACAATAATTATACAGGACTTTACAACAATACCATCTACCTGGACGGGACATCCGTGAATGAAGGATTCGGGGCAAGGGGTATTAATGCCGACGCGGGTGTACAGCTTGATTTGAGAAATAATATTGTGACCGTCAATACCGTTCCGGTCGGAACCTATGGTTGTAATGCAGCTTACGCGAGAAATTCAAGTACGTTGTCTACCTATCAGCAGGTTTCGAATAACAACGTTTTCTATGCAGGAGACCCCGGGCCGCATAACCTGATATATTTGGTCACCAATGCTGACTCTGTTCAGACACTGGCAGAATACCAGGCGCTTGTTTCGCCCCGCGATGCCCAGTCAGTTTCCGAAATTCCTCCATTCCTCAATGTGGCGACATCGCCCTACGACCTGCACCTGGCCGAAATAACATTAACCGCATGTGAAAGCGGAGGAACAATCGTCTCCGCCCCGATCAGCATAAATACCGATTATGACAATCAGCCGCGATATCCCAATACAGGTTATCCCGACAACCCTCTTGCACCTGCATCGGCTCCTGATATTGGAGCTGATGAATTTGCCGGCCTGTATGCAGATAATCAAGGGCCCGTGATCAGTTATTCCCCATTCTTAAACACCTCGGTAACGGGCGCAAGGGTTTTGGAGGCTATCATTACCGACCCGGCAGGAGTGCCTGTTGCCGGGGCCGGATTGCCTGTCCTTTACTGGCGTGTTAACGGTGGAAGCTGGAATGCAGCTACAGCCACCTGGACCGGTGGAAGCAATTACTCCTTTTCGTTCGGGGCAGGAGCCCTTGTGAACGATACCGTGTTCTATTATATAGCGGCCCAGGACATGATGGCCGTGCCGAATGTGGCGGTCAGACCCGCGTTTGGCGCCGGGGGCTTTACAGCCAATCCTCCCGCCTGTGCAATCTTGCCGCTGGAGCCCGATGCTTACCGGATCGTAGGGACTTTGTCGGGGTTGTATCCCGTGGGTGTTGGCCAGGTCTACAACTCGCTAAGCGCTGCTTTCGCCGACCTGAATGATAAAGAGGTGGTCGGACCTGTCGTCTTCGAACTTTGGGATACACTTTACAGTGCATCGGAAACATTTCCTCTGACAATCAATGACTATCTGGGCGCCAGTCAGATCAATACCGTGACCATCCAGCCAAAACCGGGGATATATTCCTTAATCACAGGCGATTCTGAAACCGGTATCCTTCATCTCAACGGTTGTCGGTACGTGACGATCACCGGCTCAACAAACACCAGGGCCGGAGGAAACCTGACCTGGGAGAATACCAGCACTTTGACCGGCAGTTATGCCATTGGCCTGCTCAACAATGACTATAACGGGGCATCAGGCTGCACAATCACAGGCTGCAACATCAAGTCCACATCACAGTTGACAAACAATACCTATGGCATTTACCTGAGCCCTGCCGGTGGCGGATACAATAACGTCGTCATCAACAACAATGTGATCTGCAGCGCCCGCTATGGTATCTATTTCGCCGGTCAATGGAACCGGAAGGCTGTCAACGGGCAGATCACCAATAATGTCATCGGCTCAACCACCCTGGCCGATGAGGTGAAATACCAGGGGATTTATCTCCTTGATGCAATGGGAACGCTCATTAAAGGCAATGAAATTATCGGAGCCTCCGCTGGAAACACTGGTCAGGCAGGCATCTATCTCCATACCGGGGTTGAGAATGCCGTAGTGGAAGGGAACCTGATTCACCGGCTTCAGACCTCAGCCAGCAACTCCAACTGTACCGGGATCAACGTGGCCACCCAAAGCGCGGAGACCCTCACGACGATCGTCAACAACCTCATCTACAACATAAAAGCAGGGGCATACCCGAGCGGCATCAATATCTCGAACGCCGGCAATGTATCGGTGTTGCACAACACCATCAGCCTGACCGATACAACTTTTCTGACCACCAACACCGTGTCGCATTACAGTGCCTGCCTGGTAGCCGGAAGTTCATCCACCAATCTTGATATCCGGAACAATATTTTCCGGAATACCCAGCAGTGTGTCAACGCTGCCAATGTAAACCCGAAGACCTACGCGGTTTACTCTGGCGCAGCCGCTTCGGCTTATTCATTCATCGATTTTAATGATTATTATGTCAACGAGGTGGTCCCGGTGTCAGGACTGGCAGGAAGGATCGGATTTCTGGGATCCGCCAGAAACACCCTTGCCGACTGGCAAACAGCCACCGGTCAGGATCTGGACAGCCAGAACGAAAACCCGCAATTTCCCATGTATAGTAATCTCCATCCTGCCGCTCCGGTGTTAAACAATGCAGGGGTTTCCCTTCCCGCCGTGACCACCGATTACAGCGGAAACCTGCGCACAAACCCACCCGATTTGGGGGCGTTTGAATTTTCCCTTCCCATTGCCGCTATGGCCACGCTCGACACTACCGGTGTCGGAACGGATGCTGCAACGCTGCACGGGGAGATCAATTCATCCGGAGAGATTGTCAATATCTCCTTTGAATATGGCGAAACTGTTGCGTACGGGAATACCATTGCTGCCGTTCCCTATCCCATCCGTTCGCTGACCGCTACCCCCTTCAGCGCCGGACTCACCGGCCTGCAGCCTGGCACCCTCTATCATTACCGTGCCAAAGGGGTATCGGCCACTTCATCCGAAACCGTTTATGGCGTGGATAAAACGTTCGTGACGCAATCAGATGTGCCGGTCAATACATCCGTAACAAACGTGACGGTCGTGACGGGAGTTGATACCTGTTTCAACGCAACCAGCACCATCACCGTGGCCGGCAACGGAACGACCTTCACCGTCCAGAACGGCGGCAGCGCCACGATGATCGCCGGAGAGAAGATCCTTTACCTCCCGGGAACCATGGTGGAAGCCGGCGGATACATGCTGGGCTACATCACCCTCACGAACGAATACTGCGGCACAGGCGAGGCCCCGATGGTTGCCGTGAAGAGCGGTGTTAGAGAGGCCCCCGCAACCGATGCAAAAGCAAGCTTCAGGATCTATCCCAACCCCACCACCGGCTCCTTCACCCTTGAATTCCCCGAAGCCGCCCTACCCGAGAATATATCTGCGTCCATCTGCGACATCCGCGGGAACAAAGTCCTTGACCTCCGGCTCAGCGGGTCAAACAAACAAGTCATCTCTATTGAAGACCAGCCCAAAGGGATGTACTTCATCCGGGTGATCCGGGGGCAGCGCCCGGAGACGGGAAAAATCGTAAAGCAATAATGAATCTTAGCATTTAACTGCTTGTTAACATGGCAAAAATCTCACGCAGAGTTCCGCAGAGTTTTCCGCAGAGTTTCGCTGAACTGCATTTCAAGTTTCTCCTCTGCGAAACTCAGCGATGTACTTCGCGAAACTCTGCGAGAAGTTTTGTATAATCTGCCCGGATAAACCCAATTCTGTAAGAGGAGACTTTGTGCTTAACGACCAATAGATAAACCATGTTCACAACCATGAAAGAGCCCTTCGATATTGAAAAGGGAACTGAAAGCGGGGTATTTATCCTGAAATTCAGGAACTCTGATGCTGTCCGCTTCAATCTGATCGTTTTTGGTCACCAGGGTGAGAAGATATGGGAGAAAGCCGGATTTTTTGTGGTCGGAGCCGTGGAGGTCCCGATTGACCTCAGCACGGTCGCCGAAGGGGCCTACGTTATGGTTATCGGGAGTGACCGAAATACCTGGGTAAGAAAACTAACCGTTGAGGGGTGATATTTTATGATTTTAGGGTTGTGTTTGGTCAGGCCGCTTCCGGGTAACCGGGGCGGCCTTTTTAGATGGAGAAATAGTGAAATAGTGAAATGGTGCAATTTTCGCTTACCGGATACGTGGCCTCCTTGGGTCGATAGAACGGGTCGGTAAAAATGCAATTTGCAAATTCAGGTTTCCTTAAACCTTAAACCTTAAACCTTTATCCTTAAACCAATAACCCTGCTCCGAAAAGTATCGGAAAGATTGCCTATATTTGACGATCAACGATGGTTTAACGATGCAGCGTTTAATTTACATTCTTCTCGTCGTCATAACAGCCCTGTTTTACGCATCATCCTGCAAAACAGACCGATCTCACGCGCAAAAGCAACAGGAGCATTTTATCGACAGCGTAAATATGGAATTTGGCAGGGAGATCAAATTCGATTCCCTGAAGATGTCGGAATTGAAAAGGTGGATCCGCTACTGTGACTCGATTGCCTACCCCAAAGGTGTGGCTGAGCTGGCGATATCCGCTTCGAAAATCTATATGCTCGACTTTCAGACTTCACAGGCGATGGAGATGCTTGAAACTGCCAGAATTGCCATGGAGAAAACCAATGATCCGCGACTGGCCGCCCTGGTAAATTTCTATTTCGGGTATTTCAATTTCAGGATAAACAATATCGATGCCGCCATTCAGTTTTACTTCAAAGCATCGCAGTTAAGCATGGAAGCCGGCGACTCCGCTATGTACGCCCAAACGTTAACGCAAACCGGCAACCTGTATCTTGGCAAGGGGTTATTGGACAAAGCCCGGGATTACTTTGGCAAGTCAATGTTGGTCAACAGGTTGAGGAAAGACCGGGCGGGCCTTTCCATCGACCATCACCTCATGGGAATTTACCATTTAAAAAAAGGAGAGCTGGATAGTGCTAAATATTATCTTGAAACTGAATTGAAACAAAGCAGGGAATCAGGAAATAAAATGCTGTATATCTACAATCTCAATAACATGGCAAGTTTCAATATAAATAACAGAGATTTTGATGAGGGAGAACGGAATTGCCTCGAAGCCTTGCGCCTGCTCGACAGTATCGGCCCTTCCTTCTCCCCGACCTCATCAAAATCGGTAGTTTTTGCCAATCTTGGATTGTTGAATGCCGGGCGGAAGAATTACCAGGAGGCAGCCCGCTATTTTAATCTGGCCTATGCTGATTCGTTGTACAACACAGAGCCGGGGTTCAGGATCGAACTGTTGTATCAGCTTTTTACCACGCACCGGAACCTGGGAGACCATTCCCAAGCCTGGCGTTTTCAGGATCAGTATCTGAACCTCCGGGATATGAAAGAGAAGACCGACGCGGAGCAAAACCTCCTGAACCTGGAGGCGCAGTACAATTTCAAAAAACTGCAGCATGATCATGAGCAGAAGCAGCAACGGCTGAGATTATTGCTGATTGCTGCACTGATTATAATCGTGCTGGGCTCGCTCATCGTCATACTGTCGTTTCAGAAACTTCGTATCAAGAAAAAAAATGATGACCTGATCAAGAAACTGGAGGAGGAAAAAATGGAACGGTTACGCAGGGAACTTGCCTCTTCGGCGCTGAACATTGTCAGGATCAATGAACAAAAAAACAGCCTGATCTCAACGCTGCGGGAACGATTACCTCTCTTTAAGCCTGAAAATCAAAAAAATGTATCAGATATTATTTCAGAGTTTGAAAAAGATAAAAGTGATAAGTCCTGGAGAGAGTTTGAGATCAGGTTTACCGAAGTGCATGCCGGTTTTTATAAAAACCTCTCCCGGATCAATCCCCATCTTACCTTTAATGAAAAACGGCTGTGTGCCTTTTTAGTTCTGGATATGACAACCAAAGAGATATCCTCCATTACCGGACAAAGCATCAGGGCCATCGAACAGGCGCGCATCCGGCTGCGAAAACAGCTTGACCTTACCAACAAGGATATTTCCCTCACGGCATTTCTCAATTCAATCCTTTAGTTCTTCCGGAATTCCTTAAAATCGGTTAACAAATTGTTTTACTGTGCAATAACACTTAATGTGTCATTGTTGTGACAGTCGTTTTTTCCCCTTGTAATAGTAGTGATATAGCCCTTTTCAAGGCGGGTGAATTCATTATGAATAGTTTTGGCAGGAAATCGAAAAGAATACGAGAGAAAATCAAACATTCACCAAAAACAAAGAGATGAAAGCGAACTACAGTTTCTTAAGGACCATTTTCATGATGGTCGTTTCATGGTTGATCGCCGGTAACATTCAGGGACAATGGGTACAGGGTACCGGTATCAACGGAGGAGTTGTCAATGCACTGGCGGGATCAGGAAGCCGTGCATATGCCGGCACTTACCAGAACGGCGTTTATATTTCGGCAGACAACGGAAATAACTGGACACAATCGAGTCTGAACGATCGTACTGCCCAGGCGCTTGCTGTAAAAGATAACCTTGTATTTGCCGGAATTCTGGATGATGGTTCGGGAACGAATCAATGCGGTGTGTTCATGTCCGGAGATCAGGGGGTCAGCTGGACACAAACATCGTTCAACAACCAATCGGTTTACGAACTGGCCTTTTACGGGGATACTATCTTTGCAGCAGCAGAGTCCGGTGTTTACAGATCAACCGACCTTGGCACGACCTGGACGCCCAGCGGACTTGCGGGCCAGACTACCTATGCACTGGCGGTTTCCGGAAATTACATTTTCGCTGGCTCCGCCACTTCCGGAGTCCATTTTTCAACCGATCACGGAGCTACCTGGACGCAAACTTCGCTGAATTTTGATGGAATTTACTCGCTGGCAATTTCCGGTACGACTGTTTTCGCGGGAACCGGCTACAGCGGGCTATACTTCTCAAACAACCTGGGTGCCACCTGGACGCTGTCATCCCTGGATTACCAGCAGGTTCGGGCTATCCATGTCATGGGTCAGGATATATTTGCAGGAACTACGGATGAAGGCGTCTATCTTTCCAAGGATAATGGTCTGACCTGGAATGCCACCTCCCTGGAGTACAAGTCGGTGGTCGCTTTTACCAGCCTGAACACAAAACTCCTCGCAGGAACATGGGATTGGGGGGTGTATCAGACCACTGACAATGGAACAACCTGGAATCAGACAAATCTGGACAACGGTGATATCCGCGCATTTGTAAGCTCAGGCACCACGCTGTATGCAGGCCATGGCCTGAATGGAATTTACGCATCAGGCAATGGCGGTTCTTCGTGGGAATATCACGCCCTTGACGAAACCGGGGTGTTGTCGTTCATCTCCCATAATAGTAATCTCTTTGCGGGAACGTACGGACTGGGTGTCTATAAATCGACCGACGCTGGCGCTACATGGCTGCCTACCTCCCTGGGCTACAGGCTGGTTTATTCACTTGCATCCTCTTCCAATGTGCTTTTCGCGGGAACACTGGACTTCTTCTCTCCAAAAGGCATTTATAAATCCACGAACAACGGAACTACCTGGACCCAGACATCACTCAACAACCGGAATGTGTTTGCTATCCTTGCCACCGGTTCAGCACTTTATGCCGGTACGTATAGTATGACGGTACCGTATGGGGTTTACAAATCGACCGACAATGGCGTTACCTGGAGCCAGACCTCCCTGAACGACAAGAACATTTATTCGATGGCCGTGAATGACACCACCATTTTTGCAGGAACTTTTGATCTGACCGTTCCTGGAAGCGGAATCTGGCGGTCGGACGATCAGGGTGCGACCTGGAGTCAGACCTCATTGAACAACCGCAGCGTCTATTCCATCCAGGCTATTGAAGGAAATCTCTTTGCAGGAACCGATGCCGGAATTTACCAGTCAGCCGATAACGGCAGTACCTGGGTACAGATCAACCAAGGGCTTCCAAGAAATCCCATTACATATTCTCTTTTCAGGAACAATGACCAGTTACTGGCAGGTACCGCCAATCTGGCTGCCTGGAAACGGGACCTGTCGGAACTTGTGATCCCTGCATTCATTACCGTTTCCGACACCATTTTATCCGGTGAAGCGAACTGCTTCAATGCAAGGCATACTATATCAGTGGGCGGAAGCGCTGGTCCCTTCCTGGTGGAAAACGGCGGCAGTGCCACGATGATCGCCGGAGAGAAGATCCTTTACCTCCCGGGAACCATGGTGGAAGCCGGCGGATACATGCTGGGCTACATCACCCTCACGAACGAATACTGCGGCACAGGCGAGGCCCCGATGGTTGCCGTGAAGAGCGGTGTTAGAGAGGCCCCCGCAACCGATGCAAAAGCAAGCTTCAGGATCTATCCCAACCCCACCACCGGCTCCTTCACCCTTGAATTCTCTCAAACCAATCTCCAGGAAAACCTTTCTGCGTTTATTTGCGACATCCGCGGGAACAGGATCCTTGACCTCAAGCTCAGCGGGTCGAACAAGCAGGTGATCTCCCTCGAAAACCAGCCCAAAGGAGTCTACTTCATCCGGGTGATCCGGGGGCAGGGCCCGGAGACGGGAAAAATCGTAAAGCAATAATGAATCTAAGTTTTTAACTGCTTGTTAACGTGATAAAAATCTCACGCTGAGTTTCGCGAAGTTTTCCGCAGAGTTTCGCTGAACTGCATTATAAGTTTCTCCTCTGCGAAACTCAGCGATGTACTTCGCGAAACTCTGCGAGAAGGTTTGTATAATCTGCCCGGATAAACCCATTTCTATAAGGAGGACTTTGTGTTTAACAACCGATCTGATACACTATGACCACGACCATGCAAGAGCCCTTCGAAATTAAGAAAGGTACTGACAGCGGGGGATTTATCCTGATATTCGGGGATTCTGATGATGCTACCTACAATCTGGTCATTTTCGGCCACCAGGGTGAAAAGATATGGGAGAGATCAATGATCCGGGCTTCATTGTCGAAGGAAATACTGATTGACCTGAGTCCCGTAACCGAAGGTATTTACGTCATGCTCATTGAAAGCAACAGGAAAACCTGGGTAAGGAAAATGGTAGTGATGAGTTGATTAACAAGTGTTTGCGTTTGTGTTTGGTAAGGCCGCTTCCGGGAAACCGGGGCGGCTTATTTCGTAGCATTTCACAAAATTGATTTCTCGCGGAGTATATTTCTCGCGGAGTCTCGCAGAGTGTTCTCGCAGAGTTCCCTCCCAGCAGAACAACTGGGAACATCAGGACAGATAACAAAAAATTTCACGCAGATTTTCGCAGTGTCATTCGCCGAGTTTCGCAGAGGAGGTACTTGAAAAAAGGATCAGCGGAACTCTGCGGACAACTTTGCGAAACACTGCGAGAAATAATTATAACGTTATCAAGTAGATAAAATTAGTTATATAGTAGTTCCGCTGAGTTTTTTTTGATTTGAAAGGAGTCGGGCAGTGCTACTTATGATATAAGTTCTGCGAGACTCTGCGCATAACTCAGCGAGACTCTGCGAGAAAAATACTCCGCGAGAACACTCTGCGAGAAAAGAACATTTGGAACCTATAGGATAAATTCCAGGAAATTATCCCTGTTGATATTCAGATAATCAGATCCATACTCACTGCTCCAGCTGGCTGGAATTCTTGTTTTCGATTTACGGGATTTGATCTCATAAGCAAAATACTTCCCATGGGATTCTTCCACATAGTCTATCTCGGTTCCGGCATAGGTCCGCCAGAAATAGCAACTGGCATTCTTCTGATTGTATAAGAGATATTTTCGCCTTTCAGCAATGATAAAATTTTCCCATAAAGCGCCGGTATCGTTACGGTCGTTCAGGTACTTCATGTTGTCAATCAATATATTACGAATACCTGTGTCGTAAAAATAGTATTTCTGCGATTTGCTGATCTCTTTGTGCGGATTGTGACTGAATGCCGGCAGTTTGAATATCACAAAAGACTGCTCAAGCAAAAAGAGATACCTTTCCACTGTTTCGCGATTCAATCCCAGTTTAATGCCCAGTTCATGAAGCGAAACCTGCGAACCAACCTGGTATGCAAGTAATTTCAACAGATCCCTGATCTTCATCGGGTATTTGATCATCTCCAGTTCCAGGATATCTTTAAATATAAAGGAGGAGGATATGTCGCGCAGGTAATCCTCTTTACCGGAATTGCTGATGGTTTTGATCACTTCTGGGTAGGAACCGAATACCAGTCGCTCTTCAAGCTGGTCTTTCAACTCGTATAGATTATTGGTTACGGCAAGCTCCTGCATTGAAAGCGGTAACAGCGTATATATCTTTTTCCTCCCGGCCAGCGATTCCGAAACACGGCCGGAGAGCAGGAAGGAGGATGAGCCGGTGACAAGGATTTTTAGCCCGGGCAATTCATCATGAAGGATCTTCAGGTTTATTCCAATTTCGGGGATACGCTGTCCCTCATCAATAAACAACAGTTCATACCCTGCCACCAGTGACCGGAGTTTCCCCAGATCCCTGCTGGATAGCACATCAATATACTTTGACTGATCCGCATTGATCATCAGGGTTTTCAATCCAATCTCCTGGACAATATGTTTGGAGAGTGTCGTTTTCCCTGCCTGTCGCGGGCCGTAGAGCAGAACGACTTTTCTCTGCTGTTTCAGATCGGCGATGATCTGTGGTTTTATTAATCGGTCGATGTCCATCTTCAAGGTATGTTCCATGCAAATATATAAAAATTCATGGTATACCATAAATATTGAGGTAAATATTTATGTAATTCAAGAAATATTAAAGTTTTAAGGTTCGTACATAGATATTTCATGCAGCGTCTCGCAGAGTGTTTACGCAGAGAACAGAGTTTTTTTCATGGATTTATAAACAGTCAGAACTGTTAATAGTTTATAATCTGCGAAACTCAGCGCATAACTCAGCGAAACTCAGCGAGAATTAAACCCCGCGAGACTCCGGTGCGCCACGAGGCGTGCGTATATGTAAACTAAATACCTACATGGATGAAAGAGCCATGCAATCAAATTTGCCGTTCGGGTTGAAGTTAGACTGACATGGATATTCGGTAACGATATTCATGAAGCTCGGTCAAAGCGTTACTATAAGCAGCATCAGTCAGGCTTCGTTACGCAAATGGTATCGGTCAGTCTTCCGGAGTTGATAAAACCTGTGTCTTAACTTTCTTGGAATTACCATACGCTACGACCAAGACATAAAAGGCAGAAAGACCAGATACCTGAATATCATGCCGAGTAAGAAATCGGAGCAGAAAATCCGGGATAAAGTAAAGGAATACCTGAAAACACACGGGCATTATAATGCACAAGAAGTAGCCAGAGGGTTAAACACAATCATGCGTGGATGGCTGAATTACTTTGATATCAGAGGGATCAGTT